>NZ_JBFXHJ010000003.1:24205-36951 GCF_050177135.1 Methanomethylovorans sp. | reverse complement strand
TCAGGTTCATATTTGTTGTAGAGCATGGATTCAACACGGCCTGTTTCCATGTTTTTGCGGATAAATTCGATATCGTCCTTTTCCAGCTTTGCCTTGGCCGCCGGAGGACTTGTACTGGCCTTTTTCTTTGAATATATGGCTCCTCCTGTCATGCCTGCACCAACATAGCCTTTTGCATTTATGAAGGCCAATCTTCCGCCTTTCATATAGGCACCTGAGAATTCGCCAACACTGCCATGAACAACGACGGTCCCGCCATCAAGGTGTGAACCTGTGTTCATTCCCGCATCTCCTTTGATCATTATGGTTCCCTGCTGCATAAGCACGCCAGTACCGTTATAGACATTTCCTTCCACAAGGATAGTGCCTTGCCAGTTAGACCTTGCCCCTATGGTTCCCCTAAGGATGCCATCGTTCAATTTGAGGGTGTTTTCAGTCAGTGAATTGTTCTTTAACATATCCTTTCCAGGACCGTTAGCGAGCAGATCTGTTATAGAACGGAATTTCCTGTAGCCTTTGACATCAGAAGTCATTTCCAACATATTTCCCCAGGGTTCTTCGATGTTGCCCTTTATATAAAGGCTTCCTGATGCCATCCCCATGCTGGCTTCAGGTCCGACATCACCTTCGATGAATATGTTTCCCGCCTTTTCAGCTCCACCTGTACCTCCCAGATGCTTCAGGTCGGTCCCTAAACTATAAGCGAGCCTTTTACCTGCATTTCCATCTATGCATACGTCTCTACCGGCCTTGAGCTCAGCTACAAGGTCTGCGTATGTGAAGGAAGTGCCTTCCTGAGAAGGTATCACATCTTCAGGCTGCAGCTTGCTGTCGTTCCAGCAGAAATTGAACGTATAATCGCACAGATTGTCGATAGGTTTCAGGATCCTGATCTTCAGCATATTTCTCATCCATGTATCAACGATGGCAGGCAGCGTGTGCACACCCAGATGCTTTCCATATTATAACGCAAAGGCATGAGATATCTTTCATTCTCTCCCTTTCCGCACTTAAAGCATTTTATGGATATATCTGTACTGCGAGGCTGTGACTCTGCCTTTTCCCTGTTGAATTCAACGGTTTGCCTTTGCTCGACCGAGATAGCTCCCTGAGGGCATACGCCTATGCAAAAGCCCATGCCATCGCAGAGCTCCTCTGATACGACCCTTGCTTTGCCGTTGATAAGACGTATCGCACCTTCCGCACAGGGGGATATGCATTTTCCGCAACCGTTACATTTCTCTTCATCTATTTTCACTATGGTCCTTAATACCATGATATACCACTTCTCCTTAATGATGTGTGCCTTCTACCAGTTCCATGCCAGCATTTAGAACTGTCCTCTTTATCTCTTCTATGTGCGGACACTTAGGATAGTTATCCATCTGCATGCATGAACTGAGATGTACTACGTCTACTTTGAACCTTCCAAGGGATTTCAGCAGGCGGTATACTCTGCGTCCGGAACATCCCCCGCAGGTAAAGAATGCTACTATTTCAGTGTTACTTCCGTATTCCCTGAAATGTTCCTTTCTGTTATTGAATGCCATGAAACAACCGACACCAGGACAAGCTTCTGAAACAATGTCGCATCTTATTATTGCTATTTTCTTTGTCTGATCATCTGTCATCTTGCACCTCAGGAGCGTAACATGATCAATAGCATTTTGAACCTCTTCAAAGCCATCAGGCTGTGGGGCTGATTTGCGGGCATTATGATCATCTCTCCCGCCTTCACCAAATGTTCCTTTTCCTGTATATTGACCTGGGCTTCTCCTTCCAGCAGGAATGCCATTGCGTCAAAAGGTGCAGTATGCTCACTCAATCCCTGTCCTTCGTCGAAAGCAAAAACAGTTACAGTACCATTCTTTGTTTGTGAGAGAGTGCGGCTGACAACTGCTTCTTCCTGGTAGTTTACCAGCCCGGATGTAATAAGTACTTCCCCTGAAGGGGTTTTGTTGAGGAATTGCATGATATATCGCTCCTTTGAACAGACAGGCCTGTTGCCTGGCCATTTTCCACTCTATTTGGTATCCTTTAGATATTAAGTATAAATAAGATATTAATTTATATATCATGTAGTTTCTATATGGATACTATGAAGGATTGTACCGTCTATAAGACAGTAGATATAATTGGCAAAAAGTGGTCCATGTACATCTTATTTGAACTTCATAAGGGTGAAAAAGGGGAAAAAGGATTCAATGAGCTTAAGCGTAAACTGAAGGACATTACGCCTAAGACCCTTTCAGCCAGGTTAAAGGAACTGGAAGAGCAGGGTTTGATACAGAAAATCATTGACGATTCTGTGCTCCCGGTTCGCTGTGAATATTCCCTTACTGCCAGCGGAGAGGACTTCATATCTATAATACGTGACATCAAGGCATGGGGCCTTAAATGGAAGTTTGGTAATAAGGTATGTGAAAACTCTGTGTGCAGACTTTGTGAACTATGATCAGCTATCTTTATTCAGCACATATTTGTTTTTGGCAAGCGATGTGGCCGGATAATTTGAGAAGATTTAAGTAGGTGGAAAAAGGTTTGTTCTGGCACAGTTATCCATAGTGGTGATCCACTGGCTTATGGACAGCGGTGTTTCATGTAAGTATAACATTTCGATCCATAAGTTTAGGTTTCCAGTCAGATGAAGGGAGCCAGATGGGATTCTGGCAGGTAATAAATAAGAGCAGAGTTCTTGAGTGAATAGATTATGCGCAATGGTCTAAAGAAAGATGCAGCTGAGATCCTTAAAAGTGCCATAGAGGCTGTGGAGCCTTCTGTTGCTGTCAAAAGGGCATTGGCAAGGGATAAGAACACATTACAGGTAGGGAACCGTTCATATGATCTGGACGAGTTCCGAAACATATATGTCGTAGCTTTTGGAAAAGCCTCGGTGCCCATGTCAAAGGCTCTCGAAGAAATTCTCCATGATCTGCCTCTTAAAGGTATGGCGATCACTAAATACGGACTTGGGAGCAAACTTGAGCAAATCGAGGTATATGAGGCAGCACATCCTGTTCCTGATGAGAATAGCCTTAAAGCAGGTCAGATGGTAAAGGAGATCTTATTTCAGGCAGGAAAAGAAGATCTTGTTTTTTTCCTCATATCTGGTGGTGGTTCTTCTCTGTTCGCACTTCCACGTAAGGATGTATCCTTCAAGGAGTTTGTCAAGCTGCATGAAGCTTTGCTCTCTTCAGGTGCGACTATAAAAGAGATCAATACTGTAAGAAAGCACCTGTCCGTAGTAAAGGGCGGGGGTCTTGCAAGAATGGTTTTCCCTGCCCAATCGATCAGTCTTGTGCTATCGGATGTGGTGGGTGACACTCTGGATATAGTTGCTTCAGGACCTACTGTTCCTGATTCATCCACATTCGAAGATTTCTATGATATTGTGGAGAGGTATCAGATCACACTTCTCCCTTCCATAAGTCGTTTACTGGAGGATGGACTGAACGGATTGGTCGAAGAAACGCTCAAAACAGGGGACCCGGTATTTGATCTTTGCTATAGCAAGCTTATAGGTACTAATTGCATTGCTCTTGACGCTGCTGAAAAGAAGGCATCACAGATGGGATACAATACTCTGTTGCTAAGTTCTTATATTACCGGCGAGTCTAAAGAGATCGCAAAGGTATTTTCCGCTTTGGCAAAGAATGAACTTTTACATGGGAGGCCCATGTCAAGGCCAGCCTGTATTCTTGCAGGTGGGGAAGCCACTGTCACAATCAGGAATGGTGGAAAGGGTGGAAGATGCCAGGAAATGGCGTTATCCTTTGCTATAGAGACGGAAGGCCTGGAAGACATGCTGTTCCTTGCAGCCGGCACGGATGGTATCGATGGTCCCACTGACGCAGCAGGTGCATTTGCTGATGGAAGCAGTGTGGAAAAAGCTGCAATGCAAGGTATGGATGCGAGGAAGATGTTGAATTCACATGATTCCTATCCTTTCTTTGATGACATTGGCGACCTACATAAGATCGGTCAGACTGGTACAAATGTGATGGATATCTACATTCTGCTTGTGAAGTAATTATACGAGTTGTTAAAGCTCGATGTCGACATCATATACAAGTTCGGGGTTTTCCTTGTGGATCTTCCAGAAGGGCTCCTCCCCGTACTCTTCGGCAAGTTTTAATGTCCTTTTGGGTATGGTCTTGGGCCCAAGTACAGCCCCAGGCCTTTGCGGGTCATCTATGTAATCCGTTTCCATCATGAACCTGGTGCCTTGGGTCAATGCTTCTTCTATGGCCCCTTTGCCTGCCAGCACTCCGGGAAATATGCCAAGTCGTTCACAGGCGTTCACCAGCGGAGGAGCGTAATGTTTTACCACTTTATGAAGGCTGATGCCTGTTTTCCTGGCATGGGCGGTAATGTCCTCAAGCTCGGGTTCTCCTACGCTTTCCGTATGCAGCTGCACGGCGCAATCCAGGTCTTTTGCCAGGGTGAAGGCATGTTCCATTATTTCATTTGAAGCGTTCCATACTTCCGGTGTGACCGGATAGTGCGGCCTCCCACTTTTCAAACCCACAGCAAGTCCTTTTTCCACATATCCGGCAGCTATGTCCAGTCCTCCTTTCATCGTTCTTATTGCAGTTTGCAGGTCCATGTACTCCAGAAGATGAGTAATCTCAGCAGGATGCACCCCCAGCACAGGAAAAGATCTCACGCCGGTCTCATTGATCTGTCTGGAGATCTCTATGGTCTCTTCAAAAACAGCTATCTGGTCCTCAGCCCTTGTGACTTTGACACCTAGTGTCCAGGATGGCTTCATCACAAGGAATATGTGTGTTCCTCCTGCCTGCTGGAACTCCTTGACAGCTTCAAGACCTTTGCTTCTGGGATCTATATGCATGTGTTCATCTGTTATGGGGAAATTGCCACTCATACTTGAATATATATGTTATATCAGGATTAAAGTTTCGTGTTTCATGGCGAAGGCTTAAAAATGACCTATGCCTTTAGAATGGTCGGTGATTAATAGTGAGCAAGACTGCAGCAGTAATTAAAGGAGATGGCGTAGGTCCCGAACTGGTGGATGCGATGTTCAAGGTAATGGAAGCTGCCGGAACTGATGTGGAGTTCATAACCTGTGATGCCGGTGCCACATGGTGGGAGCAGCATGGTGGAAATTCCCTTATCCCTGATGAGACCTGGGATATCCTTGACAGTTCTAATGCATGCTACAAGGGTCCTACGACAACCCCTGGTATAGTGGGAGCTCCAAGAAGTGTGGCTGTCTCCATCAGGCAGAAATATGATCTTTATGCCAACGTGCGTCCCATCAAGACCTTCCCTAATACCAGCAGACCTCTTGGTGATGTTGATTTTGTGTGTGTACGTGAAGGTACGGAAGGGCTGTATGTGGGCGAGGAGATACGTCTTACCGATGATGTGGCCATAGCCATCAGGAAGATCACTCGCACAGCAAGCGGCAAGGTTGCAAGATATGCCTTTGAGGAGGCCAAAAGAAGAAATTATGATACAGTTGTGGCTATCCACAAAAGCAATATTCTCAGGCGGACATGTGGTCTGTTCCTGGAAGAAGTGAACAAAGCGGCCCAGAACTATCCGGGTATTGAAGTGTGGGAATATCATATCGACAATATAGCACAGCAGCTGATCAAGAACCCGCAGATCTTCAACAACAAAGTGTTACTTTCCACTAACCTGTTCATGGATGTGCTCAGTGAGGAATGTTCTGCCCTTGTGGGAAGCATCGGTCTGATATATTCTGCCAATATTGGCGATAATTTCGCCATGTTCGAGCCAGCTCACGGTTCTGCGCCCAAATATGCAGGATTGGACAAAGTGAATCCTGTGGCTACAGTACTTGCAGGTGCCTGGATGCTCGGATATCTGGGTGAACCAGAGAGGTCGGCAGCCATATTCAGGGCTACTGAGCGTGTCATATCCGAAGGCAAGTATGTCACGTACGATCTGGGAGGCAATGCAAAGCTCAGTGAGATGACAAATGCGATCGCAAAGTATACTGCAGAGGAGCTTAAGTAATAGCTTCTCTTTATTATTTTTATAGACTCTCTAAAAACCGGTCCCAATCAGGAGATCAATAAAACAAAATTGGTGGCAGACATCCATTACATTTAATATTGAGCAGTCTGCCAGTGCTTCTGTGTTCTATACTATTCAGTCCACTTCGTCGTACATACGAGGTTTGATCTCACGCTGATCGTTTCCCGGAGCATGGTCCTGGCCTTCATCGTCCTCTCTGCGATGCAGGTCCTGGTTCACTATGGGGTTGAACATGAAGTACTTCTTGACATAGGCGCGGATCTCCTCATCGGAAATGCAGGAAACCCTCTTTTCTTCATTGAAGAGTCTCTGGATGTCTGCCTGTATATTCCTTAGACGCTTATCGTTCTTATCTACCTCTATGTGGACATCCATCATTTCTTTTAGCGTTTCCTGTACCTTGAACTTAAGTACCTCTATTCCCGAAGAATCCCCGATGAGGAAGTTCCTTTGGCCTCCAACCATCTCGGGTGGATATGGTTCATATGTGAAGGGGTTCTTGATGACGCCTGCAGTATGGATGCCGGACTCATGGGCAAATACGTTCTGCCCCACCACAGATTTATTTCGGGGTATCCTTATACCGATCTCCTTCTCCATGAACTTGGCAAATTCCACAAGGCAGCTCAGATCATATTTCTCAAAGCCCTTGATACGCCTTTTCAGAAAGACCAGCAGTTTTTCCATCTCTGCATTGCCTGCCCTCTCGCCAATACCCAGGTATGTCACATTGGACCAGTTGGCACCGTGCCAGTAGCCTGCCAGGGAGTTTGCGACTGCAAGCCCAAAGTCGTCGTGACAGTGGGTTTCTATGTTCTTTGCACCGAGATCTTGTTTCAGGTATTTCACAATAGTGGGTATTCCGTAGGGTTCATCCACGTTCATGAACGGGATGCCATATCCTATGGTGTCACAGATCCGGATGGTGCAGTCAGGATCGATCTCAAGTATCTTTTCCACCAGAGGGAACACGAAATCATAATTGTCAGCACGGGTCATATCTTCGATATGAGCGCGTGTCCTAAGACCATGGTCTACTGCATATTGCAAAGCATTGAGATACTTTTCCTGAGCTGCTTCCCTGGTCGGAAGTTTCATCTTATCGTAGATATGGGGGTCGGACACGGACATGAGGATGCCTGTTTCTTCTATTCCGTCAACATTGAGGACCATATCGATATCCGCAGGATTTGCACGAGCCCATCCTGTTATTTCCGGGAATTCATATCCTTTGTCCTGCATGAGTTTGATAGCCTTTCTATCCCTTTCATTATAGACAAATGTTTCCAGCTTTTCAATGCCGATCATATGCAGATATTCGTATATCTGCACTTTGTGCTTGCTTCTTATTACAATGCCCGGCATCTGGGCTCCATCCCTTAAGGTACTGTCACTGATCGACACCTCCTGCCCATAGGGGAGTTCTATCTTAGGCAGGTCATCATAGTCCCGGTATGTCTTCATATATTTCCTCCAACAGCGCCAACACAAATATGGTCTGGCAAAATAATACGTTCACATCTGCATTTAAAGGCATGGCCCCATATGCTTTTAAGGATCACAGGACCGTCCAGCAGGTGTGTACAAAACCTGCTATTCTACATGTGTGTTCAGATTAAAAGGTTTTCTTTGGTTATCTGACTTAAGGATTTATAATTTAAACGCTAATCTATAGACCATGTGGAGCACGATAATGCAGAAATTCGAAAAACACCCTGCTCAGCAGAAAGTCATAAGGCTGCTTTTCGAGCGCGGTTTTCAGGTTAACGAAGAGGGAAAAGTTACATCCGGTAAGATAGAGATCCCCCATACCCAGCTTGCACGGGAGGTAGGGGTAGACAGGCGTGTGGTGGACTCTACCACAGAGGCCATACTTGACGACCCTCTCTTGAAGAATATATTCCAGAAAGTGCATTCCATACCATTCTTAAGGGATGTGGCTCCTTCTCTTGGCCTTGGAGTAATTATCATAATTCCAGATGATGCGGCACATTCTGGTATAATTGCCGACGTTACTGGTGTGATCTCCATTCATGGCGTCAGCATCAGGCAGGCAGTTTCAGATGACCCTCATTTTACGAATGAACCACGCCTGACAATTATCACTGACAGCAAGGTTTCAGGAGAAGTTGTAGAAGAACTTCTCAAATTGAAAAGTGTAAAAGGGGTAAGTATATCCTGATCCTTCATATCAGGTTCTGAGGTATGGATCTCACAGCACAGCTTTGGCAAAGGCTGTGAAAAGCTTCACCATATGCACTGACCTTCTTGGGTCAAGCATTTTCCTGATGAGTATCGAAGGATGGTCCATATCCCCGTATTCTGTAATAGTGTCCATGATAGAAGGTGTGTTCATAGCGCCTAGCAACTCATCCAGTTCACTGTCGCTGAGACCTTTGATGAAATCATGTATCCTCATACCCATGCTAAGTTCTTTTCCAATGGCAGCTTTCCATTGTTTCTCATATTGTTGTAAATTACCTGCAGAAGCATCGTCATCAAGGGAAGCTGCCACCTTTCCGGCAATTTTGGCACATAAAGCACCTGTATAGATGCCACCTCCGGAAGTCGGTTTAGTTTGGCCGGCAGCATCACCAATTACCATTATCCCATCAGCATAGGTCCTGCGCAGGGGTCCTATAGGTATGCCGCCGAATACCATATCTGTTAGCCCACCCTGATAGCGGGCCGCAATATGTGGATGATGCTGTAGCAGCCATTGCAGGCATTCATTAGTTTCAGGGCCATTGATACTATCGGTTGCCAGTCCTATTCTTGAAACGTGTTCATCCACCGGCACTGTCCAGGCAAAGAAACCAGGTGCCTTCGAACCTACGAACAGCTCCACAAAATCAGGGTCATCTGACCTGTATGGAGCTTCTACCTGTATGCCTGGCATGATCCTTTGCACATTGCCAAGACCTGCCATCTTTGCCATATTACTGCGTACTCCATCTGCAGCAATGATCACTTTTGTCCGGATGTTCCGCAAGTTGCCTTTTTCAAGCACGCTGAGAGTCTGAGAACTGTTGCTGAGCTGCATTCCTATTGCACGTGTCCTGAGCATCACGTCAACCCCGGCATCTGCTGCCATCCTGAAAAGTGTTCTGTCGAACATTTTTCTTGAAACTACGTACGCTTTTGTTTTGCCTCCGTCTATAGGCAATGGTCTTTCAGAGGGGGGATGAACATAGGCTCCTCTGACAGAGTTAAGGACAAAGTCATCCGAAGGTTCAACATCGCATTCTTTTACTGCACGTGTGCTGAGCAGGCCTGTACACCCCACCGGTGAACCTATAAAAGCATGTTCTTCAATAAGCAAAGCCTTTGCTCCTTCCTCAGATGCGTAGCGTGCTGCAGTTGAGCCGACAGGTCCGCCTCCTACAACAATGACATCATACTGCATGTTCATTCTCTTTTTCCAGTTTTGAACAGGTCGAGCACTTCGCTGATATCGTTCAGTATAATATCAGGATATGCAGTTCCGGAACTTCTGTATGGATCGTTGTTCCTGTCCCCGTAAGCTGCATAGGCAGTGAGCATTCCTAAAGCCTTTGAAGGTGCAATGTCCCTGCGCAGGCTGTCCCCAACGAAGAGAGTTTCACATGGCTGCAGGTCAAGTGCTTCCAGAGCAAAAAGGAAAGTTTGATGCGAAGGTTTGCTTGAACCTGTGATGTCCGCACAGAAGAGAGCATCCAGCCATTGAGAGAAACCGGTCTTTTCAAGTCTCTTTTTTGCATTTTTACTATGTGCATCTGTAAGTATTGCAATTTTCAGTCCCATATTCTTGAGTTCCCTGATAGTGGGAATGGCGTTTGGATATGGATCCACAGCTCTTAATTTCTCTGTTTCGTATATCTTACAGCATTCATCATACGTAGATCGTGAGAATACACCCATGTCCAAAATATAGTCCCGTATATTGTTCCAGTCTTCGAAGCCGCAGCCTGGTCTTCTGAAGTACTGGAGAAGTTCGAGGGCATCTCCACATCCAAGGTGGTCCACTATCTCCTGGCAAGCACGTGTTTTTGCTTCCACAAAATCAAAAAGCGTATTGTCCATATCGAACATGATGCAGGTAAGGTCATCTGTATTGAGTATAGCCTGTGTTTCAAGCTTCATGAATTTCCTCTCTGTATCTTTCAGACAACATGTAATAGATAAGGTCTATAATAAAAGATGTGTTCTTTACAAAGAGTGAGTTTTATATATCTCTTGTATATATCTGCATTAGTATCTATTTAATACAGGTGATCATCAGGTGTCTCTCGATACTATTGAACCTAACAGAGAAAGTAACTTTGTGGATAATATACAAGTTCATGAACCATGTGAAAGAAAAGACGGCTTTTACTCATCTTGCGGGCAGGCTTTTATCCGGGTGCCATCAGATAAATGCCGTTGAGATCTTAGATGATCTTCATTCCGGTCATTGGTCAAAGATAATTGCCAGTTCTTTTTCTAATTCTCCTGTTGCAGATGGACTGTATCCGTGTATGCTTCCATTCACGGTATACATTGTTTTTGGTGCTTTGGCCAATTCAAATGTACTCTCGGCCATGCTGTAGGGAACTATAGTATCATTAATAGCATGGATCATGACAACTTTCCGGGGTGATATTGTTGTTATGTAGTTATCGGGATCTATGGACCTGTAGAATTTGTATGCATTTTCATTAATCATGTTCTTATCGATTGAACCGGTTTGGTATCCCGATGTACTGATGCCAATGACTCCCTTGATCCTGGGGTCAAGAGCTGTTGCAATTATGGCAAACCTGCCTCCGTTACTGATCCCAAGCATAGCTATATTTTCAGGATCCACTTCCTTTTGTTCCCTTAACACTTCAGCAGCCATGAGGGCATCATATACCATGCTGTACTCAAAGGGTCCTTTACCTTCTTCAAATAGTTCCAGATCAGTTTCAGGGTTCACAACCCCTTGGTTACGCTGATCGATAGTGATGGTGGCGTATCCCATATCTGCAAGGTCAGATGCAAGCCCCTGTTGTTCTTCCTTTGTGATCCCAGCTCCGGGAAGCACTACTATGCCAGGGACTTTTTTGCTGGATAAAGGAAGACGTATTAGTCCTTGTATGATGCTCTGTTCACTAGCGAATGTAAGCGACTTGAGCGCATTCCCATTTTCTGTCGTGTTAGCTTCAATGATAGAATGATCTACTTTTTCCGGCAGATCATAAGATAGTATCCCTTCATCAGAAACAGACCATTCCCCGGAACTTCGCATGTTGTGTAATATTCCTATGACACCTGTGATCATAAGCACAACACCTATTCCGATTGCGATACTGCGCATCTGGATGTCCTTACTGCGATTTTGCAGGGCATTGCCCTTCAATTTTTTATTCCTTTTCATCCGATCTCCCCATTGATGTTTCATTATCCACTATTCTAAATATTTAAATTATTTCCCTCTGAAAAACATGGGTTATAAATGTACATTGATACTCCTTTCAATTTATGTTTCCGTTTTACATATGATTTAATGCTGAATATAAATTTTTATAAGTAGAATATTATATATGCAGCTATGGAGTATATTCATACCATGGCAGTTGATCAAAAAAATAAAGTTCTAATGTTCATATGAGGGGCAAGAATGAATATCACGAAACGTGAGTCTGCAGAGATCGAACTGATCATACTCAAAAACATGGCGCAGCAGTCCAGGGATAGTATGATCTATTTGAACAGCGAGTTTGGGATATTATATGTGAATAAAGCTGCAGAAGATCTTTTTGGCTGGACGTTAGATGAATTGAGAGGCAAGTCAATTGATATTTTGAAAGTGGACAGTCTCAGCGAACAAGTAAAGGATAAAATAAAAGATATTCTGAATAATGGTGGAAGTTATTCTATTGACTCTTTATCTGAAAAAAAGGAGGGTAATACATTCTTTTGTGAATTGGGCTTCTACCGCTTCTATGATGACAATGGAAATTTATGTGGTTTTCTTACCTCGCAAAGGGATATTACCCAAAGGAAGCTTGCAGAGACAACCTTAAAGGAAAGTGAAGAAAAGTTCCAGGCGCTGTATGAAAACATTCCTAGCGGCACTCTGATCATTGGGCAGGATTATATTATCGAGGATGTAAATCATAAGACCTGCGAGATCACGGGTTTTTCAAAGGAAGAGCTTGTAGGCCAGTTATGTGATATTCTGTGCCCAAAAGGATCAGGATCAAAAAAATGTCCTATATGGGTTGAGGGACTTAATGGTTTTCAGGGCATGGACACTACAATCAAATGCAAGGATGGTAGGAAGAATCCCATTCTCAAGAACACTAAAAGGATCAGTCTTCATGGTAAACAGTATATCCTTGAGAGCTTCCAGGATATCAATGAACGTAAACAAGCAGAAGAGGCGATGTTACATGCGAAGCTTGTAGCAGAGGAGGCCAGCAGGGCAAAGTCCGAATTCCTGGCAAATATGAGCCATGAACTAAGAACTCCACTTAATTCTATAATTGGTTTTTCACAGATCCTGAATGAAGGGATATTTGGGGATATGAATGAAAAACAAGCAAAATATGTCCAGAACATCCTGAACAGTGGGAAACACCTGTTACATCTCATCAATACGATATTGGATATTTCTAAAGTAGAAGCAGGAAAAATGGAATTGTATTGTGAGAGATTTTATATTCAAGAGTTATTGGATGATCTAAGTATAGTCATCCATCCTATGGCAGTTA
>NZ_JBFXHJ010000003.1:0-24105 GCF_050177135.1 Methanomethylovorans sp. | reverse complement strand
CATCTCATCAATACGATATTGGATATTTCTAAAGTAGAAGCAGGAAAAATGGAATTGTATTGTGAGAGATTTTATATTCAAGAGTTATTGGATGATCTAAGTATAGTCATCCATCCTATGGCAGTTAGGAAGAACATAAGATTTGAGATCAATGAACTTACCAATAATGCACAGGTATGTGCAGATAAGACAAAGCTCAAGCAGATAATGTATAACTTGCTTGACAATGCGGTGAAGTTCACCTCTTTTGAGGGGTCTGTGACACTTACTCTGGAACTTATTGACAGTGAATTGCAAGTATCTGTATCAGACACGGGTATAGGGATCCCTCGGGATGCCATTGATATTATATTCAAACCTTTCAAGCAGGTTGATCCGTCTACCTCGAAGATCTACGGCGGCACTGGACTAGGGCTTGCGCTGGTGAAAGAATTTGTTGGATTGCATAAAGGTAGGGTGTGGGTGGAAAGCGAGGAAGGCAAAGGGTCTACTTTTAAAATAAGGCTTCCACAGCAGGAACCAATGAACAAGGAATCTGTTCCTTAAAAAATGGTATTAAGTGTATTCCTGAAAGAGGGACTCTTTAGCGGACCTGCCGGGACTCGAACCCGGGTTCTAAGCTCCGGAGGCTTAAGTGATATCCGCTACACTACAGGTCCAGAGAGTGAATACCGATAAGGTATTCATCACTGATAAATGTGCTGTTGATGTTATTTTCAGATGGTCAGCGGCCTTTTGCAGGACGCGGGTTCCTTGATACTGGACGCTGCCTGTTCTGTTTCTGTGGTCTGGCTCTCTGTCCAGGTCCATACTGTTTTCTTGGTGCAGGTTTAGCTGCGTCACCAGTGGCATTTTTTGCCTTTTCCGAATGATAATGGTGTTCTGCAATTTCTATTTCCTGGCATGTGAGTTTTTCGATACTACGGAGATAATCACGTTCATCGGCAGCACAGAATGAATATGCGACTCCGTCTGATCCTGCTCTTGCCGTACGTCCGATGCGGTGCACATAATTCTCTGGTTCGTTAGGAAGGTCATAGTTTATAACGTGAGATATATCCTCAATGTCAATTCCACGCGCAGCAATATCGGTTGCAACAAGTACCCTCACATTTCCGGACCTGAAGTCATCCATAGCTTTAGTGCGCTGGTTTTGCGATTTATTCCCATGGATGGCATCTGCTTCGATATTGTTCTTATTAAGCATCAAAGCTACTTTGTTTGCACGATGTTTTGTGCGGGTGAACACCAAGACCGATGTTAAATGGTTATGCTGCAGAAGGCCGAGCAAGAGGTTATCCTTATTTTCCTGGTCCACAAAAAAGACGAACTGGTCTATTTTTTCCACAGTCGTTGCCTGTGGAGTGACTTCCACATGGACAGGGCTGGTAAGAAGCTTGCGCGCAAGTTCTGCTATCTGTGGGGACATGGTAGCAGAAAAGAAAAGAGATTGCCTTTTTACAGGAAGTAAGGACACTATCCGGTACACATCTTTGATAAAGCCCATGTCAAGCATCCTGTCGGCTTCGTCAAGCACAAAGAACTCAACAGCATTTAGTTTTACATATCCCTGGTCAAGGAGGTCAAGCAATCTCCCTGGGGTGGCTATCAGGACATCGACACCATGCGATAAGGCCTTTACCTGAGGTCCCTGCCCGACACCACCAAATACAACAGTGTGCCGGAACCTTATGAACTGCCCATAAGTGGCAAAGCTCTCCCCTATCTGCGCTGCAAGCTCTCTTGTAGGCGCAAGTACAAGTACTCTTGGCATTCCAGGCTTAGCAGGTCTGTTCATCTCAGAAAGTTTTTGAAGGATTGGCAATACGAATGCGGCGGTCTTGCCTGTACCGGTCTGTGCAATGCCTATCAGATCCCTGTTATCCAACAAGTGGGGTATAGCCTGTGCCTGTATCGGGGTAGGGGTAGTGTATCCTTCATTTTCGAGAGCTCTTTGAAGTGGTTTTTTGATCTTTAGGTTTTCAAATGACATTTTACCTCTTGATTTAATAACACAGGGACAGACTTAATTGCAGACTCACATTCAGGATAGGTAAATTGAAGGCCACAGCACGGCAAAAAGCTCAGTGCAGAGCTTCAATTTTATTTTACGGCTCATATGTTCCCGGAACAAAAGAATCTAGTTTTTAGCATATCATCTATTTATTTTTTCCCCGTGTGCATATATTATGATAAATTTTCCGGCTAATTCTAGCAGATGAGTTCATTGAACAACTTTTTATTATTTTAATCTATTTGCAACTTACTTTTTCCACGGTTTTTTTCAATTGACATAAAGACCACAGTTACAAAAATAATTAGGCATACTTTATATATAATATTAAATATTTGTTCTAATTTTTACTTTGTTTACCAGTTCAGACGGAGATAATTACGTGTTTCTACTCAAGCTGAATCAAAAACAATATTAACTTATGAATATTAGTAGAAGTTGGGGATTATCATGACACATGCAGAAAAGACGATTTCTCATAAAAAACCATCTATAGAGATCACAAAAAATGGTCCTTATATTGTAAAGAATGTTGATCACTTGATCAGTTCACAAGGTGCTTCTTTGTCAACTCAACCTGTAATGGCTTTGTGCAGGTGCGGAGGGTCCGCCAATAAACCTTTCTGTGACGGCACTCACAACTCTATTGATTTTGAAGATGATAAAACCTGAGAAAAAGAAGATGCTCCTCAAAAGGAGCTTCTTCTTAACCATCTTTTGTTGCCCTTCCCAGGGCCTTGATCAGTTCTATCATAATGCCCATGCCTTTCTGGAAGTCTTCATCCTGTGTCTGCTTCAGCAAGCCTCCAATACCGATCTTTGGCGGCTGAAGGAGGGCTTTATCAAGCGCTGGGTCCTGAAGACCTCTTTCCATCACATCAACCAGGTCCGTACTCATGATGGTATTAGTTATCTTTAGAACTGTTGACATCAGTCGTGCAATACCACGGGCTGTCTCATCGTTTATATAGTTCTGCACTATACCTGCTGTTCTCACAAGATCAAGAATTGCTTCAACATCAGTTGGTGTTATTTCAATTCCTGATATTTTGTCTGTATTGTTTTCAGCTGTCATAGTCCTCTCTCCTCAGAACATTCCCTTTACACTGATGTCCCAGTGTATGTGATAGTACATGCGGTAGAAGAACCAGCCCATCTTTGTGGTTGTGAAAGGAGCTGGTGGCACACCATATTTCCAGGTTGCGATGTATCCTCTTCCCTGGGTGGAAGGTGATTCCAGTTCAGTGACAATGGGACATCCTGTTTCTCCTCTATAAGGAGTTTTGATCTTATTCCCGTAAATATCGTTTATAAGGTTCTGGCTCACCGCTATAGCCTGGTAATGAGCACCAATCCCTGTTTTGAGGATATCGGCAGGACCAAGATCTCCGAGTACATATACATTGTCATAGTTGCCTGCAGGTCCTCTGTATTGAAGTGTGACTTTGTCTGCGGACAACCATCCCTTTTCATCCGCAAGGCCGGAATCTATCAGCACCTGTGGAGCTTTGTGTGGTGGGACCGTGATCAAAAGATCATAATTGATCGTAGCTCCATTCTTTGATGTCAACTCCTTTTTGTTTGCATCCACACTGGCCAGCGGGAAATTCCTTATGACCTCAACGTTCTTTTGTTTGAACCGTCCTGTAACAAGCTTGTTGAATTCCGGTGGTCCGATGGGCTCCATGGGCCAGACAAGAGTCAACTGTACATCATCCCGGTTCTTCTTGACATTACGCAGATAGCTATCCAGCATAAAGGTGAATTTCACCGGTGCACCCGGGCAAGGCACGGGCATGGAGGCTACAGAAACTACAACCTTTCCTCCTTTTATGTTCTTTACCAAGTCCCTTACCTTGAAAGCATCCTCCATGGATGTGTAGAATGTGTTCAGATCATCTGCAAGTCCCGGGACCGCATTAATGTCAGCTCTGCATCCCATTGCAATGACAAGATGATCATAAGTGTATTTTTTATCACTTTTGACTGTGACCTCTTTATTCTTAAGGTCTACAGCTGTCACTTCACCATCCTTTCCGAAAAAAGTATTCACCCTTGGGCTTATAAGTTTCTTTCGTGGTCTTGTGATCTCTTCTGGTGTATAGAGCTCAAAGGGAATAAAAGTAAAACCACCCTGGTTTATATTCAGATCGGTTTTGTCAAGGATAGTTATTTCTAATTCCTCTCTGGCGATCTTATTCCTGAACTCTCTGGCTAATACATTGGCTACAACCGATCCGGCATAGCCTGCTCCCAAAATCAGTACCTTTTCTTTCATATTAACTCCCATTTTCACTATGAGTCGTTTTTTGGATATATGTTACGGTACTGATAGTTTTTCTTTGTAGTATTTAAGAAAATGGAAGTACTTTCCAAAAAAGACTTTTAACAGCAGTTCTATCTCAAAAATCTTTCAGAGCCAACACTAGCGGCTTAATGAAATAAAATAAAAGAAGAGGGTTACAGATCAGATCTGTAACTTTATGTTTTTAGTTCTGGAGTACGATCTCTATGTTGATATCCTTCGGCACCTGAATGCGCATGAGTTGCCTCAATGCCCTTTCATCGGCAGCGATATCTATCAACCTTTTATGTACTCTCATTTCCCAGTGGTCCCATGTTGCGGTTCCTTCGCCACTGGGGCTTTTCCTAGTAGGAACTACCAGTTTCTTGGTAGGAAGAGGTACTGGTCCAGAGATGCTGACTCCTGTCCTCTCAGCGATCGCTTTTACCTGATCGCAAACTCCATCCAAATTTACCGGACTGATCCCTGATAATCTAATTCTTGCCTTCTGTGCCATATTATTCTCCTCTAAGATAAAAGGAGAGTGTCCTTATTTCTGTTTGACACTCATGCACATGCCGGCAGCAATGGTCATTCCCATATCACGGATGGCAAACCTTCCAAGCTGTGGAATGGATTTTACAGGCTCGATACACATTGGCTTTGTTGGCCTAACGGTTACAATTGCCGCATCTCCAGCCTTTATAAAGGTTGGGTTCTCTTCCTTGGCCTGTCCTGTCTTGGGGTCAAGTTTCTTGTCTATTGACATAAGAGTACATGCGGTCTGTGTGGTGTGGCAGTGGAATACTGGTGTATATCCGACAGTGATCGCAGATGGGTGCTGGAGTACCACTATCTGTGCACTGAATTCTTCGGCAACGCTTGGTGGGTTGTCACTGTGTCCGCATACGTCTCCTCTGCGCACGTCAGCCTTTCCTACACCTCTGACGTTCCAGCCAATGTTGTCACCAGGTCCAGCCTGAGGGATTTCCTCATGGTGCATTTCAATGGACTTTACTTCTCCACCTGCGCCAGTTGGCATGAATACTACCTTGTCACCTTTCTTCATTATACCGGTCTCTACTCTGCCTACTGGCACAGTTCCGATACCGGAGATGGTGTATGCATCCTGCACGGGGATCCTGAGCGGAAGCTTGTCCGGCTTTTCTGGAGTCTTGAGTGCGTTAAGCGCATCAAGGATGGATGGTCCCTTGTACCATGGTGTATTTGCACTTGGGGATGTCTTAATATTGTCACCCTCAAATGAAGAGGTTGGAATGAATGGGATCTCAGATGCCTTGAAACCGACCATGCCGAGCAACTGTGAAACCTGTTCCTTTACTTCCTTGTACCTTTCTTCGCTGTACTTTGCTGCGTCCATCTTGTTGACGGCAATGATCAGCTGGTTGATACCAAGGGTTCTGGACAGGAATATGTGTTCTTTTGTCTGTGCCATGACTCCATCGGGTGCGGCGACCACAAGGATTGCAGCGTCTGCCTGGGATGCGCCTGTGATCATGTTCTTGACGAAGTCACGGTGTCCTGGACAGTCCACGACTGTGAAATAGAATTTGTCGGTGTCGAACCTTCTGTGGGCGATATCGATGGTGATACCTCTTTCCCTTTCTTCCTTAAGGGAGTCCATAACCCATGCAAATGCGAAGGACTCTTTTCCTTTCTCTCTTGCTTCCTGCTTGTATTTCTCTATCATGTGAGCAGGTACTGCTCCGGTTTCGAACATCAATCTTCCGACAAGTGTTGATTTGCCGTGGTCAATGTGACCGATGACTGCTAAGTTCATGTGTGGTTTCTCAGCCATTTAAATCGTCTCCTATTTGATATTGCTTAAGTATGATTTGTCCTAATAGTTTTTTCTACGTTTAAACCTTTCCGAGGAAAAGCTGTAGGATAAAGGCATAAGCCTTCTCCACAGCTTACATGGAGAGATAATCGGATGCTTGTGGGATCTCCTTCTTCAGACCTTTTCTTTGCCTGATGGCTCCTACTACCTCACCCAACAGGTTTGTAGGCAGTGTTTCAAAGCCAGCGAACTCTGTGCTCCACATTGCACGGCCTTCGGTTGCAGATCTTATATCACCGGCAAAACCGAACAGTGCAGCTACGGGAGCCCTTGATTCAATAATTGTAGTGTCACCTTCAGTATGCATATCCATTATTATTCCACGGCGACCCTGGATCTCCTTCGTGGCTCCACCCATCTGGTCCTGTGGTACCTGAATAAACACTTTCTGATATGGTTCAAGGAGTGTATCTCCAGCCATAAGCATAGCTGCCTGTATGGCCTGTCTTGAAGCAGGAATTACCTGAGCAGGTCCCCTGTGGACAGCGTCTTCGTGCAGCTTTGCATCCACTAGCTTGATCTTGATACCCATACATGGTTCCCTTGACAACGGGCCGGCTTTCATGACCTCCTGGTATCCTTCAAGGATAAGCTCCATAGTTTCGTTAAGATACTGAATACCTTTTGTCATATCGATATAGATATTGGACTCGTATATGTCTACGATACCTTTTGCCTCATCCTTGTTCATTCCAGCTGCCATGAGCTTCTCACGACGCTCCAGTTCCGGTAGATTCATGGAAATATCGCCATTACGGATCAGTTCGATCACTTCTTGCTCCAGAGGTTCGATCTCCACATAGAACCTGTTGTGTCTGTTGGGGGATTTACCTTCCACTGGACCAGCTTTGTTACGAATGGTCTCACGATACACAACTATTGGTGGTGTAGTAGTGATCTCTACTCCTTTGTCACGCTCGATCCTGTGTGCAATGACCTCCAGATGAAGTTCACCCATACCTGCCATCAGGTGCTCACCGGTTTCCTCATCAAGAGTGATCCTGAGTGTTGGGTCCTCTTTTGCCACCTGTCTCAGCACTTCGACGAGCTTTGGAAGATCTTTCATGTGCTTTGCTTCGACCGCAACTGTCACCACTGGTTCACTGCCATGTTTTATGCTCTCAAAGGGTGTCATGTTTTCCAGCGTGGTTACTGTGGATCCGACTATTGCATCCCTAAGGCCTGTTACAGCAGCAATGTTGCCTGCAGGTATCTTTTCTACTTCAAGCCTTTCGGGGCCCATGAAAATTCCTACCTGCTGGATCCTGTTCTTCTTGGCAGCACCGGATACGTATACTTCCATTCCACGGGTAAGACTTCCACTAAAAAGTCTCCCAGTAGCTACTTCTCCAGCATGTGGGTCCATAGATATGTCAGTGACCATGAATGTAAGGTCTGCAGAGGCATCAGCACTCATCATGGCTTTCCCTATAGGTGATTCTTTATCTCCATGCCAGATAGCTGCTACTCTTCCCTTCTGTGCCTGCAGGGGGTTTGGCAGGAACCTGACCACCATGTCGTTTACGACCTCATGCAAAGGACATTTCTCTGCAAGTGCCTTCATGTCCTCTTTCTTACAGTAGTCGTATACCTGATTGAAACTGATCCCAGTCTTTTTCATCATTGGTACGCTTATTGCCCAGTTATAAAGTGCTGAACCGAAAGCTACAGTACCGGCCGCAGCATCTACTCTCCAGCCTGCCTTGTATCTCTCTTCGTTCATTCCTTTGATGAGCTTGTTAACGTGGTCTATAAGCTTCCCTAATCTTACCTGCATTTCCTGAGAATCCACCTGCAGTTCGTTTATGAGGCGATCCACTTTATTAATGAACAACACAGGCTTTACGTGCTCTCTAAGGGCCTGCCTCAACACGGTCTCTGTCTGTGGCATTGTACCCTCTACTGCATCAATTACCACTACAGCTCCGTCTACTGCACGCATGGCACGGGTAACGTCACCGCCAAAGTCAACGTGGCCAGGTGTGTCTATAAGGTTGATAAGGTATTCCTGTCCCTCGTATTCGTGCACCATCGAAACGTTGGATGCATCTATGGTAATTCCCCTTGCCTGTTCCTCCTCATCGGAGTCCATGAAGAGCTGCCTGCCAGCCAGTTCCTTTGATATCATTCCGGCCCCGGCCAGCAGGTTATCGGATAATGTGGTCTTACCATGATCAATATGCGCAACTATTCCAATGTTGCGTATCTTTTCAGGTGTGCCCATCAATGCAGTGACGCGCTCCACCATTTTCTTTCTTCTTCCCATAATACTACCCTGTAATACTAACTATTATTATAAGCAATGAACAGCTTAACGTGCTGCCTTTGCGACTCTTTCCTTAGCATCCTTCCTGTTGATGGAGAAGCACTTTGCATCGCGATTTGCCGCTGCTATCAGTTCTGCTGCAAGGCATTCTGCCAGGGATTTCTTTGATTTGAATGCTGCCTGGCTTGCTCCCATTGAAATATATTTTAGAGCACTATCAACACGCCTCTGAGGTGCAGTATCCACAGCTTTAGGAACAGATATGCCTCCGTATTTAAGCCTGACAACCTCTTCCCTGGGGCCCGCGTTGGCAACAGCCTCTATAAGTACCTGAACGGGATTCTTCTTTGTTTTCGTATTGATTATTTCCAGAGCATCTTCAACAGTACGCATAGCAAGTTGTTTCTTGCCGGTGTTCTTTTCTCCTCTCATCATACTGTTTACAAGACGTTCAACTATAAGCAAATTAGATTTGTTGAACTGCTGGCGTGCGTGTCTCCCGCTTGAATGTGGTAATATCACAGGCTCAAGGTTAGCATATCTCTTTATTCCGAGATCTGTTACCTCTACTTCTGCAAGGTCCCATTTTCCATATAATTTATACATTGAAGATCATCTCCTTGGTTTCTCTTTGCGGCCAATGACCATCTGGTTCAGGGACACGTTGTTGACTGCAATAACTTTGAAACGTACACCGGGGATATCTCCCATTGCACCACCCATGCGTCCACCAATTCTCTCTACTGTTACTTCATCGTGTTCGTCAATGAAGTTGATAGCACCGTCCCCCGGGCAGAATGCGGATACCTGACGACCGTTTTTGATCAGCTGTATCCTGACACATTTCCTTATGGCAGAGTTAGGCTGCTTTGCTTCTACTCCTATCTTTTCAAGTACGATTCCTCTTCCCTGTGGAGCTCCTCCAAGGGGGTCCGCTTTCACGTTCAAACCAAGCGTACGCCTGTTATACTGGGTGTCTTTCCACCTAGCATTTTGGCGAATGCTCTTTAAGGTATGAGCTGCATATTTTCCATTTGGCATAATATTTCCTCCAAGATTTCATCACAGTAATGTTGTTCCTGATCCTGATTCCATAATGTCACTGAAGTATAACATCATCTATATCGTGGTGCCTTTGTGCAACCATTTTTACTTTTCCGATGTTCTTTCCTTCACGTCCGATGGCCAGTCCCTTTTCCTTGTTAGAGACATCTGCATAAGCCACACGTTTGTCGTTCCTTGTGGTAATGTTCACCGACTTGACAGTTACAGGACCAAACGCATTCTTTATGAATATGACCGGATCATCTGAATATTCCACGAGTTCAACGTGTTTGTCAACAGTTTTTTTTATACGGTTAATGTGGTCACCATTTCTTCCAATGGCTGCACCCATATCACCCGGTTTCACCACATATATTATACGATCGTCCTCAACGATGCAATCCATCACGGTTGCACCAGTTACACTCTCAAATAATGCGATGTATCTTATTCCTTCTGTTGACAGCCTGATCTCGCTCAAGTCAAGCAACTCCTTTCAAGCTGCTGCTAGTATATCGGATTCACCCGTTTCCAGGATCGCAAGTGCAGCGATCACAAAAGGCTTTCCGCAAACAGGACCAAGTTCCATGTTCGTACCGGAATAATTGAGTACAGGTACATCTGTAGACTCGATCTGTGCTCTTATCTCTGTCGGGCAGTTGGAAGCAAGAACCACTATTTTCGCTTTTCCGCTAACAGCAGCGTTGATGGTGCTCTTAGAGCCGATCACCACCTTTCCTGTCCTGATTGCCTTGATCAATGCTTTGTCGATATTAATATCCATATTACCATCTCTTATGCAATTTAAACCTAAGGTCTGTATTCTAATAAGTGAATCCTTATATCTACTTTCTGGTTGCTCTTCTGTAATCCGTATACCATTTTGAAACTTTATTTAGCTATCAGGTGCACGTCTCCAGTTCCAAGTTTAATTGGTTGTCCAACTATAATGTTCTCTGTGACACCATTAAGCTCATCAACATCGCCGCGCATTCCTGCATCAAGCAAGTGGTTCACAGTAACCTCAAAAGCAGCACGTGCAAATACACTGGCCTTTTCACCTGAAATACCGTGACGACCTATCTGCTTAACTTCACCGTCACAGCACATGATATCAGAAACTAACATTATATGTCTGATATCCACTGTAAGACCCTGTTCTCCCAGCGTACTGGTAGCTTCCTTGATAATGGCATTCCTTGCAGCCTCTATCCCGAAAACATCATATATCTCACCAATGTTGTTGGTATAGGTACGACTGATGTCAACGCCTTCGACATCTAATACTTTCTTCAGCTGTGATCCCTCGGTGTAGAGCATATATTCATTACCATCTTTGCGTATGACGACCCTTTTGATACCTTCTATCCCCTTCAAGGTGATATTGTTGATGTTCTTTGCCATCTGTAGCAGCTCCCTGTATGAAGGCTCCTTTGGTTTCACAATGAGCTGATTCTCAATGTTTTCGGACAATCTCACCTGTACATCCAGCTCGTCACTTAGTTTTGCAATTAGTTCATCTGTGGTTATGCTTCTTTGCATCAGGGTTTTCTCATGCAGGTCTATTATTAGCTGCATGTTCAGCAGATCGGTGGTAACATCTGCGAGTTGGTCTATATGCGTAGCCTCGATCTCCCATGCAAGTTTACGTGCCTTATCTCTGTCCTGCGCATATTCTTCCAGGACAGCAATGGTCATGGTAGGGGTACTTGGTTCCTTTCTTGCATCAACTATTTCTATAAGACGGGGAAGTCCCAATGTAACGTTGATCTCGGCCACACCGGCGTAGTGGAAAGTACGCATCGTCATCTGAGTACCCGGTTCTCCTATGGATTGGGCTGATACCACTCCCACAGCTTCGCAGGGTTCTACTTTTGCATATTCATAACTTTCCTTGACCTTTTCGATGATCTCTTCAAGCTCTTTTTTGTTAACCCCTGCTTTAATTACATCTTCTCTAAGTGTCTGGAGGATGTTTAACGGCAGGTCGAGGTTGCTTAGCATTGAGTCTATGGTAGATTCGATCAGAGCCATTTCAGTTCACCTTCCGTCCTGTCACTGCTTCCACTATCTTATGCACGTTGTCAGGTTTACTGTAATCGCTCTTAGTGGAGTCGATACCATCCTCTCCGTACTTGAACTGCACTATAACACCCCTTGTTTCCCTTACAGTAGCATCATATTGCACTTCAAGGTCCTGGAGAGCGTTTACCAGTCTTCTCTGCAGATAGCCTGACTGAGATGTACGCACTGCAGTATCCACAAGACCTTCACGTCCTCCTATGGCATGGAAGAAGTATTCGGTAGGTGACAATCCGCTTTTGTAGCTGGATTTTACGAATCCGTGTGCATCGGCTCCCAGATCGCCTTTGTCAAAGTGAGGAAGTGTCCTTCCTGCATAGCCTCTTCTGATACGTTCACCACGTACCGCCTGCTGTCCAACACAAGCCGCCATCTGTGTAAGGTTAAGCATGGACCCTCTTGCTCCGGATTTGGCCATTATGACCGCAGAGTTTTCCAGACCAAGCTGATTACCTGCAATGTTACCTGTCTGGTCCCTTGCCTTACCAAGGGTCTGCATGATCTTCATTTCAATGGTTTCGTCAAGGGTCCTTCCTGGCAACGGTTCCAGTTCTTTTGCTTCGTAAGCTGCTATCAGATCCTTGACCTCGTTCTCAGCCTTATCAAGGACTTCTTTTATATTCTTCTTGGCAGTTTCCGGAATATCCTCGTCGCTGATACCAAAGCTCAGCCCGGTCTTCATGACTCCTCTTATGGCAAGTCTGGTAAAATCATCCACAAATTTTGCACCAGCTGCAGTACCGTATGTCTTCACGACCTTGTCAAGTATGATACCTTTGAAAGCCCCTATAGCCTTCTCATCAATGGTCCCCTTGATCATTTCTCCATTTCTGATAACAACATATGCGTTGTACTCACAGTCTTCTTTTTTGCATGTTTCACATTTGAAGCATACTTCAGCCGGGAATTCTGCATTCAAACCTTCCGGAAGGATCTGACTGAATATCTGCTTACCATTCCAATAAGGATCTCCGTTATCGTTATATCCACTAGGCTCTGGTAACTCTCTGATCTCTGCTTTCCTAAGGAGTTCAAGAGCTTCGTTCTTAGTTATACGGTTCTCGTTCCTTGTAAGCAGGAACATGCCTGATATGTGATCGTGTATTCCACCAATGATCGGTCCGCCGAAACGCGGTGAAAGGATATTCTCCTGCACCTGCATGAGTATACTTGCTTCTGCTCTTGATTCTTCTGTCTGGAGCACGTGCATGTTCATTTCGTCACCATCAAAGTCAGCGTTGTATGGGGGACACACTGCAGGATTAAGCCTGAATGTTTTGTTGGGAAGGACTTTTACCTGATGGGCCATGATACTCATTTTGTGCAGAGATGGCTGCCTGTTGAAAAGCACCGTGTCTCCATCCATCAATTGTCTCTCAACGACCCATCCCCTCTCGATCTTCTCAGCCAGCTCTTCCTTGTTGTTCTCTGTGATCTTTATACGTCTTCCATCAGGGCGGATAACGTAATTAGCTCCAGGATGCACATCGCTTCCCCTGAGAATATACATCCTCAACAACTCTGTATTTCTGTCAATGACCCTTTCAGGTATGGTCATCTGGATAGCTATGGCTTCAGGTACTCCAACTTCGTTGATACTAAGGTTGGGGTCAGGGGACACTACAGTACGGGCGGAGAAGTTAACACGTTTACCTGACAGGCTTCCTCTGAAACGCCCTTCTTTTCCTTTCAGACGCTGAGTAAGCGTCTTCAGAGGTCTTCCGGACCTGTGTCTTGCCGGTGGCACACCCGATACTTCATTGTCAAAGAAAGTGGTCACATGGTACTGTAACAATTCCCATAGGTCTTCTATGATCAGTTGTGGAGCTCCTGCATCCCTGTTCTCCTGGAAACGCTGGTTTATACGTATGATATCCACAAGTTTGTGAGTCAGGTCATCTTCACTGCGCTGGCCGGACTCAAGTGTGATGGACGGTCTGACCGTTACAGGCGGCACGGGTAATACTGTAAGGATCATCCACTCCGGCCTGGCACTTGCAGGATCCATTCCAAGTACTTTTACATCATCGTCGGATATGTTCTCGAACCTGTCCCTTATTTCAGTAGGTGTGAGCTTGTGTCCGTCCTCTATATATTCGGTTGGCTTTTCGAACTTGATCTCCAGCTGCTCGGCGCCGCAGTAAGGACAGACCTTTGTCTTTCTTGCTTCTTTGAAAACCTCATTGATCGCAGGATCGGGAAGATGTCCCATTTCGTGAAGTTTATTGATCTGGGAAAGGAAATCCTTTTTCTTCGGAGGTTCCAGCAAAAGGGCACTGCAATTGCGACATATGGAACGCAAGGTCTTACGGATGGTCTTGTTGAAACCAACATGAACTACAGGTGCAACCAGTTCTATATGCCCGAAATGTCCGGGACACTCTCCAGCTCTGCTTCCACAAGTCTTACACTTGAGTCCGGGATCTATGACCCCAAGTCTGAGATCCATTAATCCCATATCTATAGGGTAACCGTCATCATCATAGGTATCTGCAGTAATGATGTTTGTAACGCTCATTTTCCTGACCTCTCTTGGAGATATCAGGCCAAATTGTATTGCAGATATTCTTTTAGGGATGGAAGGTATTGTATCCATTTTCTATCACCTTCACACAGCATCGTCCAATTTTAGTCTCGGTGCAACTCCCAGCGACTTGATCTCGTCAAGTAACAGCTTGAAGGCATAGCTCATTTCTACCGGATGAATATCGGTTTCGGCGCCGCAGCTTGCGCAATATCTTATGTTCCTCTTGCGGTCAAAGGTAGCTATCATGCCGCAGTGTCCGCAGACAAGTTCGACGACCTTGTCGGATTCATCAAGCAGTCTTTCCTTCAGTGTCATGGCAGCCCCGTGTCCGATAAGGACGTCACGCTCCATTTCTCCGAACCTCAGACCTCCTTCTCTTGCCCTGCCTTCTGTTGGCTGGCGGGTAAGCACCTGTACAGGTCCGCGTGACCTGGCGTGCATCTTGGAGGCGACCATGTGGTGCAGCTTCTGGTAAAGGATGACACCTACGAACACATCCGCAGGTATTCTCTTTCCTGTGACACCATCGAAAAACACTTCTTTACCGGTGTGCGCAAATCCCTGTCTTTTAAGACCCGCACGCAGATCCTCTTCGTTCTCTCCTGCGAAGACAGTTGCATCGATACGCCTGCCTTCCATGCTGCCTACTTTGCCTCCGATCATTTCAAGCACATGTCCCACTGTCATACGAGAGGGGATAGCATGTGGGTTTATGACAAGGTCTGGAACCATGCCGTTCTCTGTAAAAGGCATGTCCTGGTATGGTACTATAAGGCCGATAACTCCCTTCTGTCCATGCCTGGATGCGAACTTGTCGCCGATCTCAGGTATTCTCTGATCCCTTATCTTTACTTTTGCAAGGCGGGTACCATTTATTGATTCTGTGAGAATTACGGTATCAACGATACCCTTTTCATTAGAACGCATAGTTATTGCGCTTTCCCTGCGCTGCTCTACAGTGATACCGAAATCAGACTGTTCCTCAAGGAAACGGGGAGGACTGGTCTTACCTATCAGGACATCATTTGGTCCTACCAAAGTTTCAGGGTTTACAAGACCGTCCACATCAAGATTAGAATATGCCTCAGGACTGCGAGCTCCTCTATATTCGGAATCAGGTATCTCGAACTTGTCTTCCTGGCCGCCTGGGTATCTCCTTTCCTCACCTTCGAACGTCCTGATGAAATGGCTTCTTCCAAGACCTCTTTCTATAGAGCCTTTATTGAATACCAGGGCATCTTCAATATTATGGCCTTCAAATGACATTACCGCCACCACGAAGTTCTGCCCGGCAGGTCTTTCATCAAATGCAATGTTCTCACAGGTCATGGTCCTTACAAGGGCTTTCTGAGGGTAGTGTAGTACGTGTGCACGTGTATCGGGTCTAAGCTTTGTGTTAGATGTTGATACACCTATACACTGCTTTACCATGGCTGCACCCATGGTATTACGGGGGGAAGCGTTATGTTCGGGATAAGGCACCATGCCAGTACAGATCCCAAGCATGAGGCTTGGGTCTATCTCAAGATGTGTGTTCTTTGGAACGATCTCAGGCTCTGTAAGGGCAATAAATGCATTCTCTTCTTCTTCAGCGTCCAGATATTCAATGATCCCGTCCTTTAACAGGTCATCATAGGTCATCTCGCCTTTCTTCAGAGTTTCCTTGCGGTCCTCGGTCAGTAAAGACTTTCCATCTTCAACTACTATTAATGGTCTCCTGGCTCTCCCTATATCGGAGTTTATGATCACTTCGTGGATGTCCTCATTTAGGGTAACGTTGACCTGTCTGGATATTACTCCACTTCTCCTTTGTTTGCGAATGTTTTCCACAAGGTCCTGTGGATTGCTGTGGGTACCGATAAGTTCCCCGTCCAAAAACACTTTTGCTTCAGTCATCTGCAAAGCCTCCCATACCATCGTCCATATCTGAATAGTCGACATATCCTAGATCAGGCTTTTCTTCCTCATGTGGAATTGTGTCAAATTCATCAGTGTACTCTTCAAGCTCTGCGTCGTATTCCACCAGTTTTTCCAGGCGGTGTTGCGGAATGTTCGGCTTCACATCCAGGTCGAGAAGTATTTTCTTAAGGACACTTTTGTCATCGACGCCAGTAGATAGTTCTACCATCTGTGCAAAGTTCTTGACAAGTCCACAGTTTGGTCCTTCAGGGGTTTCAGATGGACATAATCTTCCCCATTGTGTGGGGTGCAGGTCACGAGCCTCGAAGTGAGGTTGAGCTCTTGAAAGAGGAGATATCACACGTCTTAGATGTGAAAGAGTAGAAATATAATCAGTTCTGTCCAAAAGCTGGGATACACCAGTTCGACCTCCCACCCAATTACCTGTGGCAAGAGGATGCTGCAATCTGTCCGTAAGTACGTCGGCTCTGACGAGGGTTACCACGTTCAGTTCACGGTTCCTCATGTTCGCTCTCTCAAGCTGGTACTTTACGTCCCTGGCCAGCCTGTTGAATGCCACTCTGAAAAGGTCTTCCATGAGGTCGCCTGTAAGCTTAAGCCTCTTGTTGGAATAGTGATCCTTATCATCCGGAGAACGCTTCCCAAGAGCAAGCTCAAAACAGGATTCTGCCATCCTTCCAAGGAAATATGCCTTTGCAAATCTGTCCTTAGGTTCATTTCCAAGGTGAGGCAGCAAATATCTGTCCATTACGTAGTTGGCACGTTTCATCTGATAGTCACGGGCCTGACCCGCTGCAACCCTGGTACCTATCTTCTCAATTGCTTCACGGGTTGTAGCTACTTCTGCTTCCTCCAGATTCTCGAGCATGAATTTCATTATCTCGGGGTCATTGGACACTGTATTTACCAGATCTTCGTCAGTTTCCACACCCAATGCTCTCATCAGTGTTATGAAATTGATACGACCTGATATCGATGGGAATGACACTTCGAGTAGGGACTTGCGGCCTCTTTCCACAACTACCAATGCTCTATATCCTCTTCTTTGTGAGAACACCTTGGCAACTTCTATCATGTCGCCATATCTCTCCCCAAACTCAGTGAGTATTTTGTTAGGGGCAAGGTCCTCAAGGGTCATTACAACCCTTTCGGTTCCATTTACAATGAAATATCCTCCGGGATCAAGCGGGTCCTCGCCATAGTCGATCATTTCTTTTTCATTGAGTTCCACAAGGTTGCATATTGAGGATTTTATCATCACGGGCAACTGCCCGATCTTTGCTTCCACTGGTTCTGACTCTTCCTCTCCCTGCACGACGTTCATCTGCAGGTATATTGGAGCTGAATAGGAAAGGTTACGTAGTCTTGCTTCATTTGGATATAGTTTCTCTATGGCACCGTCCGCTTCTTTTACAACCGGTTTTTCCACACGGATGTTCCCTAATTTGATATACACGTCCTCTATATCGGTCTCAATGACTCCTTGTTCGTTAATAATGTTCTGTAGACCACTTTCAAGGAATTTATTATAAGAGTCGATATGGTGCTGGACTATCTTGTCCCTGGTAAAATATGCCTCTGACACTTTACTGCCCTCTTAAATGATGATTACAACTAATTAGTTGATAGAAAGGTATGAAAAACATTACGTAGCACGACCACAATAAGGTGGCAATAGAAAAAACAAATGCTCTCATTTGATGCTATCTCACTCTATTACAAGCCTGTAATAAAGTGCCTGTCCTGCTGTCTGGCTTTTCCTGGTTATCTTAACAACATCTCCGACCGATGCGCCAATTTGTTGCACTACAGGATCATTTATCTTAATCTTTGGGAATTGTTCCCTCTCTATCTTGTAGCGTTTTAGAACAGATTTCAACTCATCCTCACCCAATACTTCATGTTTTGGGATCAGTTCATTGTCGAGCAGGTTGAATTTATTCAAATTTTCTCCTCCCTCAAAAAGTGTGCACATGGACCGATTGGCAAAAAAATATACTTATGTGACGCCATGGTTTTCATGGCGGGCTCGTAGGGATTTGAACCCTAGGCCGTCTGGTTAAAAGCCAGACGCTCTGCCTGACTGAGCTACGAGCCCATTATGTTTGTATGTCCCTTTGCCTGTCCACTTTCGCATCAGTTCGGTGTAGACCCCCAAAATGTACTTATCATATATATATATTTCGCAGACAGGAAATGGGGCCAAACAGGTTTGGGATATACATTCTGACAATATCCCAAACCAATAAAAAAACGTTCTCATCTGTTGTACATACTTGTGTCATAACCTATTTATACTAAGTTTTCGTCCCTTTCAAAGCAAGCTCGGTTAATTTTTCTCCTTCCAACAGCATTCTATTTGTCCGCAGCAGATGCATATGGCATTAAGTATTATTAAGTTCCTGATTTCCATCCGCACATGTATTCACACTGTTCCTTACTCAAAGAGTCGATACTGACTCCCATGGACCTGAGTTTCAGTTCAGCTACGTGCATATCTATCTCATGGGGCACGGCATGTACTCCATTGACGAGCTTATTCTCTGCAATGTGCCTTACACACAGGGCCTGATTAGCAAAGCTCATATCCATTACTTCAGCAGGATGTCCGTCGCCTGCAGCCAGGTTCACAAGCCTGCCTTCTGCAAGCACGTATACTTTCCTGTCACCAATGTCGTACTCTTTTATGTTTTTACGGACAGTGCGCACACCTTTGGCCATATTTTCCAGATCCTCAAGATCGATCTCAACATTGAAATGACCCGAGTTGGAAAGGATCGCCCCATCCTTAATCACTTCAAAATGTTCCCTGGTTATAATATCACAGTTGCCTGTAGTCGTCACGAAGATGTCCCCTATCTTTGCTGCTTCTTTCATGGGCATTACCAGGTTTCCATCCATCTTTGCTTCAAGGGCACGTATCGGATCTATTTCTGTCACGATCACATTAGCTCCAAGGCCCCTTGCACGCATGGCAACTCCTTTGCCACACCATCCATATCCTCCAACGACAACATTCTTACCCGCCACCAGCAGGTTCGTGGTCCTCATTATTCCGTCCCATGAGGATTGTCCGGTCCCATACCTGTTGTCGAACATGAACTTTGTCATAGCATCGTTGACGGCCATAACCGGCATTTTCAGGGCCCCGTCTTTTTCCATAGCTTTCAGCCTGTGTATGCCTGTAGTGGTTTCCTCGCATCCTCCAAGTATATTGGGTAGCATGTCCTGTCTTTCTGTGTGGAGCTTGAATATGAGGTCTGCACCGTCATCTATTGTTATATCAGGTTCTATACCAAGTACCTTGTCCATAGCAGCATAATATTCATCATTGGTGCATTCATATTTTGCACATGAGCTTATATTGTCGCGTGTGCACAGTGCAGCAGATACATCATCCTGTGTACTCAGGGGGTTACATCCGGTAATGGCCACTTGCGCTCCGCCAGCTGCCAGTGTTTCCACAAGCACCGCAGTCTTTGCTTCTACATGCAAGGCCATTGCGATCCTATGTCCTTCCAGAGGCTTTTCTTTCTCGAAACTCTTCCTGATTATATCCAGCACTGGCATGTGTACTCTGGCCCATTCTATCTTCTGGTCACCAGATTCTATAAGTTCTTTTTTGTGCATTTCAATATCTCCAAAAAATACATTTAATAAAACTTTTATTCATTCACTCTTTGTATAAGGTCTTCTGCAGCCACACTTGCCTGCTCTATAATTTTCATCTCATCCATACAAAGCACTTCATAATCCTGCATTAGCAACTTGCCATTGACAATGCTTGTCATCACATCCTGCCCATTGGCACTGTATACCAGATGCGAGGCAGCATCGTAGAATGGTCTCATGTGGGCTTTATTCCTGTCAACTACTATTAAATCTGCAAGCGCTCCTTTTCTTATCATGCCCGCATTGATCCCCAGTGCTTTGGCACCGTTGACAGTTGCCATCTTCAGCACTTCTTTTGCAGGCAGTGCCGTAGGGTCCATGGTGCTGACCTTCTGCAGTAATGCTGCGATCTTCATTTCCTCGAACATATCCAGGTTATTGTTAGAGGCGCATCCATCGGTTCCCAGACACACGTTTGCTCCATTTTGCAGAAGCTTTGTCACAGGAGCGATCCCTGAAGCCAGTTTCATGTTGCTCACAGGATTATGGGATATGTTCACTCCTTTTTCTGCCAATATCTTAATATCTCCATCAGACAGCCACACACAATGAGCAGCGACAACATCACTATCGAAAAAGCCAATATTATTCAGCATGTGTATGGAGCACATGCCATATTTCTCTTTCATCTCTTTTAGTTCAGCCTCTGTTTCCAGCACATGGATATGTACCTTCACACCGTCCTCCCTCGCTTTATCCTTGACCCTTTGAAGGAATTCCCTGGAACAGGTATTAGGTGCATGTGGTCCATACATTGCTGTGATCCTGCCATCTGCCTTGCCGTGCCATTTCTGCACGAACCGGCTGCCCGCCTTTAATTCCGCATCTGCTTTATCCTTATCTCCAAACTCTATCATCCCATAGGACAGGGCAGCCCTTATTCCGGCTTGCTCTACTGCTTTTGCCGTTTCATCCATATGGAAGTACATATCATTGAAGCAAGTGGTACCGCTTTTGATCATTTCAAGGCATGCAAGCAGAGTGCCCTTATATATATCATTATCAGTAAGTTTTGCTTCTGCAGGCCAGATATGCTGCTGAAGCCACTGGGAAAGGGGCAGATCATCTGCATATCCTCTGAAAAGTGTCATTGCTGCATGTGTATGAGTGTTCACAAGACCGGGCATAACGATGCCACCCTGTGCATCCACTACGATGTCTGCAGTCTCCTGTGTTTTTTCTCCGACTTCTGTGATGATCCCATCCTCTATGACCACCACTCCTTCCCTCAATTCATGCTCCTTGCCGAGCTCCATTGTAAGGATATGCCCATTCTTTATGATTATATCAGCCATAGTTATCACTTTATGTAGCAGGTCTCTTCCTGAAGTGCATTAAGATACACATGCATCAGTTTAAGTCTCTCCCTCGCTATCTCTCTGGCAGTACCGGTGTTAAGTCTTCCCAATATTTTGAAAGGTTTATTGTTCATATATTCATAGAACCCTTCAAGAGGGTCCTCTTTATAAGCATTCATGGATCTCTCTTTCACTGTTCCGATAGTAGACCTCATGGCACGCAAAGCTCCCATGGACATCAGGGACCTGAAAATACCCACTGCTCCGAGGGCATCTATCCTGTCAGCATCTTGTAATATCTTTGCTTCCAGTGTCTGTGCCTCCAGTCCACTGCTGAACCTGTGGGAACGGATGCAAGCCGTCACATGCTCTATCAGGTCTTTGTCAGCACCTGCAACTGTAAGGAATTCCTGTGCGATCTCAGCACTATATTGAGCATGATCGCCTCCCTGCTGATGCTCTTTCATGATACCCACATCATGAAGCAGTGCAGCAAGGCGCAGCACCTGTTCATCACCGCCTTCTTTTTCCCTGATCCGCATGCATACATCTTCAACTCTCTCAATGTGGGACATGTCATGGGTACTGGGTTCATCTGCGAGGATCTCTGATACATATTCTCTAGTCTGCTCTATCAGATCCATTCGATACCCTCGCGCCCTGCCTGGTTCTTAAGATGTTCCTGGATGGCATACATGGCATCAGCCAGTACTCTTCTGTTGTCATAGGAATCAATGATCGCTTGCAATTGTTTTTTACTATCCTTTTTCATCTCTTTTGTAAATTGGATCATGTTCTCCAGTGCCCTTGTAACGTTATCGGCTATTGTCACAGTTGCAGAAAGTGAGGTTCTGGACAAAGGGTTAAGGTCTACTGCTATGACTATCTTACCCATTTCCACGAGTTTCTGACATCTATCACCATCTTCCAGAGGTACTAGTACCACATCTGCCTCATATATGCCTTCCTGGTCGACTATAGCCCGATCATGGGATAGGTCAAGTCTTGCATCACCTTTTGAACCAAGTACCTTTCCTGCTCCATGTGCTTTCAGATGCTCGATTATCCTGTGCATCCTGGCATCGCTGCGGTGGAACAGGTTCACTTCCAGTTGTGCTCCGGTGACGTCTGCCAGCGATACAAGGGCACCAGGTACAAGAGCCGCAGTATTGCCATTAACAGATATAATGGGTTTTTGTGCAGTGAGCAGATAAGCCACTGCCACACGTTCTGCAACTGCGGCAGATTCTATCGTACGCTCGCCGATAAGATAGTCAAAGGCTTCACCCCTGCCTTGGGCCACAAGTCCTTGCTGGCTGGTGATACCCATCTGTACACCCTCAACTATCCTTTCCCTGGTTATCAGGGATGCATATCTTGGATGATCCTCAGGGATATGTGTCACGATCTTCTGTCTCCCGTTATTCTGTCTTCTTTCAGTTTTCCATGATCCAGATTATAATTTACATATAGATTGTATTTTTGTGAGTTAAATGCAGCAACATACTAAATAGGCTTTTTGTCACAAAAGCCCTGCTCTGCAATTATTCAGATAATATGCCAAAGGCTGGCCGAACTCAGTGAGCGCTTCGATCACTGCTTCCCTTCTTTCAGAGTCCGCTATTGCAAAAACGGATTCTCCAAGCATAGCCTGGGATGCCATGCCACCGGCAGATCCAACTGCTTCTAATATATCTATTATGGCATCGGATGCAAGTCCTGTACCTATGGCAAAGTCCCTGGAGCATTGCATAAAAGTCTCAAAGGTGGGTGCAATCATGAGTTTTTTCATTGCACCTTTTCCCATAGAAGTTATGCGCCAGACAAGATCAGGATCCGAGATGATAGAACCAGTATCGAGCTCTCCTAGTGGCAGGCAGAGTACTTCTTTACGTGCAACCGGGATCCAATCCACTTTTCCATATTCCGGTGCTCCTGGCGCTGTGCGAATGACCACACCTCCGTAGGATTGTGCTATTACGTCCCCGAGTCCGCTCCTGTTAATGACCTCTGCCACATGTGCAGTTTCAATTATCTTGGCTGAGGTCAGGTTGAGGCACAGTGCCTCGTTCAATGCGTAAGCGGTTCCAAGGGCTCCGGCGCCGGATGCTCCGAATCCGCACCCTATAGGGATGTTCGCTACGCTTTCCACAAGCACAGGTAAATTTGTAAGCATATCTGCCACAGTCCTTGTAGTGTGACCTCCTACCTGTTTGCCGTTCAGTGTTATCCGTGTATTATCCAGTTCTTCTGAATATGTCACAGTGGTGACTACTCCTCCATCAAGGGCAATACCACAGCCTGTAGAACCTTTTTTACGGGGGTCTTCATGGTCGTGTATACAGAAAAAGCCGGTTATATGTGCCGGAGCAAAGGCACTGGCAGACCATTTTGTTTCTGGCGTGCTCTCACTTCCTTGACATCAGCAGATGGCCTATCTCATCCAGTAATGCAGAGGCTATAACTCTTTTTGATCCTTTTATATGGATGTGGCCGGGATCTTCCGCAGTAAGGATATATACTTCGTTATCCTCGGTACCAATACCACTGCCTGCTACATCATTAGCAACTATAAGGTCAAGTTTTGAGGTTTCCAGGGTGTGCGTTGCTCTTTTGAGCAGCTCGTCCAGGCCTGTTCCGGTTTCGGCTTTGAATCCTGTAATCAGCAAGTCCGGATATTCCTCTCTTGCTTTGCCTATCAGCTTGGCAGTAGGCCTCATGTGTAGGGTGAGTTCTTCCCCTGACCTTATTTTGGTATTTGCCGGATCAAGGGTATAATCAGCTATGGCAGCTGCACTGATCAGTACATCATAACCACAGTCCAGTTCCCCAAGTACTGCTTCAGTCATCTGGGAGGCGCTTTCAGCATATATCTCTTTGATGCCTGTAAATCCCACTTTGTTGCGGTGTACTATGGTCACTTCTGCCCCGCGCCTGTAGGCTTCCAGAGCAAGTTCCACACCAGTCTTGCCTGATGCTCTGTTTGTAAGTATTCTTATAGGATCGATGGCTTCTGCAGTGGAGCCGCTGGTTATAAGGATCTTCCTGCCTGCAAGTTCTCTGCTGCCGGCTTGCCTTTCCACCTGTAGCACTATCTCTTCATTAGAGGCTATCTTAGCGACCCCTTCCTTGATATC
>NZ_JBFXHJ010000002.1:0-45283 GCF_050177135.1 Methanomethylovorans sp. | reverse complement strand
ATCATCGTCTGGCTTACAAGATGTATGTTAGTGACAATGTCCTCAAAATCAGGGTCTTCCAGGATGGCCCATAAAAAGTTGTATTCATCCTTTTTGAGCCTGTATGATGTTCCGGTTTCCTGACAACTGTATCTTAAGAGATCCTCTATCTCTGTGCGCGCTGTCTCGTAGCGGGATGATTCAATGGGTTTAAAACATATTCCTGCCACAGTGGCGGGCTTAATTCCCAGATTTGTTTCAAGAGTGATGCTTGCCGTGGAAATGGCAAACAATCTGTCAGTTTTTGCTTTTGGGAGCTTGCTCCTTCCAAGTATCGTGTCCAGAATTCCCATCAGAACTCCAGCTCCCTTTCTAATTTCTCAAGTGCTGCTAGGCGCTTTTCCGTAGAAGGGTGTGTGGATAGGAGCTGCATGATGGAAGAGCCGGATATTGCAGGGATAATAAAAAAGGCGTTCATGCCTTCAACTTTCCTTAGGTCCTCAGATGGCACTCTCTGCATCGTACCGCTTATCTTCATAAGGGCGGATGCGAGCTTGGATGGCTTCCCGGTTATAATTGCAGCACCTCTGTCAGCAGAGAATTCCCTGTATCTTGAAAGAGCGCGTATGAGAAGGAAGCTTATCACCCACACGATCAAGGAAACTATCCACACTACTATGAGTCCTCCATTTCCTTCTCGCCTGTTGCCGCCTCCACCAAAGTACAGGGCGTATCTTACGATGAAGAAAGCAACAGTTGAAAGGAAGCTGGCTATGGTCAGTACTGTCATATCCCGGTTCTTTATGTGGGTCAGTTCATGTCCCAGCACGGCTTCAAGTTCTTCCCGGTCAAGGCTTCGCATAAGCCCTGTAGTAACGGCAACAACTGCGTTCTTTTTGTTCCTGCCGGTGGCAAAAGCGTTAGGCATCATAGTATTCATGATAGCTATTCTTGGCACCGGGATATCTGCGATCGCACACAGCCGTGTGATGATCTCGTGCAGTTCAGGCTCCTCGCTTGCAGATACAATTCTGGCTCCCGACGTCCACAATACCATCTTGTCAGAATAGTAGTATTGTACGAACATCATTACTCCTGCGAACAGGAGTATGAACATGGAATCTGCCCCATTAGCGGCCAGGAATACCAGGAAGAGCAGATACACAGCTCCCAGCAAGAACATGGTAAAGAGCATCCTGCTCTCCAATCCTATATCATGTTTCCATTTTCTCATGGAGTATACCTCTTTGGAATCATGTGTGATTTAATCTCTTGGATGTTGTCATCTGCATATATCAACTGCGCTTATATTCCCTGCACATGTCCACAAAAGCCTTTACAGGGAAGCTCACAGGATGGGCGTGCTGGTAACATGCCAGAGAATTGTGCTCCACAATGCCATCCCATCCGTCTTTAATTCCTTTGCCGCGTTTCATCTCAAACGTAAGCCGGGCATCGTTATCACAATATGTAACGGAATAATGGAACTCATGTCCGCGCACTGGTCCTTTTATGAACGCTCCGTGGGCGTAGCCTTCCGTATATCCCAGGGCCTGGAGCTTCTTTGTAAGCACTGTACGTGCCGAGAAAAGGTCAGCCATCTTATAGGTAACATCATCGATCTCATATGAGGTGGAAAGATACTGCAATCCTCCGCATTCCCCGTATATGGGCATCCCATCTGCTGAAAGGTCCTTTAAGGCTTTCGTAGTTGCAGAAGCTTCAAGTTCGCACGGATACAATTCAGGATAACCTCCGCCAAAGTACATGCCGTCAACATCCGGTAATTCTCCTGCCATGGGGCTGAAGAACACAACTTCCGCACCGTTTCTCCTGAATTCATCGAACATGTCAGCATAATAGAAGCAGAATGCTTTGTCCATTGCCACTCCTATTTTCAGGTCTGTTTCTGGAATTTCTTTCTCCTCGTAGGCATCCGTATTAGGTTCCCTGGCCAGCCCTATAATGGCATCCAGATCAACATTCTCTTCTATGAACCCTGCAAGCTCACCGGTATCGAACTCACATTCAAAGGCCATGTGTAGTCCCAGATGCCGGGAAGGTACGCTTATATCCTTGTTACGCGGAAGTGCTCCCACAATGGGTATGTCAGGAATGCAATCCCGGATCATTTTTGCATGTCTTGGACTTCCTACTTTGTTGAGTATCACGCCTGCGACTTCCACGCCGGGATCAAACTCTGAATATCCTTTTACAATAGCTGCGGCACTGCGTGACATCCCATGCACATTTACCACCAGGATCACGGGCACATCAAGGGATTTAGCTACATGTGCAGAACTGGCAACCTCGGTGGAATCCATGCCGTCAAAAAGTCCCATCACACCTTCGATGACCGAGATATCCGAACCGCCGGAAGTACGGGCAACTTCCCTTTTCACACCTTCCACTTCCATCATGAAGGTATCCAGGTTACGGGATGCTCTTTTACAGATCGCTGTATGGTAGGATGGGTCGATATAGTCCGGGCCGACCTTATAGGGCTGGACCTGCATGCCTCTTTTGACCAGTGCAGCCATTAGTCCCATGGAGGCTGTGGTTTTTCCAACACCGCTGTTAGTTCCCGCTATCAGTACCGCTTTTGTCATGAGTTTTACTGTGTATGTAACTTATATATATCATTATGTCCGTTTAAACCGCTCAAAGGCCTTTAAAAGGGATATATGCATTTATGAACGCTCCACACAAAACGGAATTCCTCACGGACGCTTATGGGCGTACCATAAAGAGCCTGAGGATGTCTGTTACTGACAGATGCAATCTGAATTGTATCTATTGCCATAACGAAGGTAGTAAGGGTACTGCAGGAGAGATGTCAGTGGAGGCTATTTCCAATATAGTGCACGTTGCTGCAGGCTTTGGGGTCAACAGGCTCAAGATATCGGGTGGAGAGCCACTGTTACGTAATGATCTGGAGGACATACTTGTTTCATTACCTCCTCTTAAGGATGTGTCTATGACGACCAATGGCGTCCTGCTCCGGGAGCGTGCACAGTCTCTAAAGGATGCGGGTCTTGACAGGGTGAACATAAGTCTTGATTCATTGAATGAGGGAAGCTATAGGCATATAACCAAGTGTAAGGATGGTGTGTTCAGGAAGGTTATAGAGGGCATCCATGCTGCAGTTGATGCTGGCCTCACCCCGGTGAAACTGAACATGGTCCTGCTTAAAGATGTCAATGAATCTGAGGTCGAGGACATGCTTTCCTTTGCAAGGGAATTCCAGGGGGAAGTGATATTGCAGCTTATCCAGCTCATGGATTTCAGGGATGTAGCCTGTTATCATGTAGATGTGGACGAGATCGAAAAAGAACTTGAACTGAAGGCAGGATGTGTCCAGGTCAGAGAGTTGCATCACAGAAAAAAATATCTTATCGATGGTGCTGAGGTTGAATTCGTCAGACCTGTGGATAACACCGAGTTCTGTGCCAACTGCAACAGGCTGCGTGTAACGTCGGATGGAAAACTTCGTCCCTGTCTGCTTGTAAACGATAATCTTGTGGATGTTTCTCATGCCTCTGTGGAGGACATGCCCGATCTTTTCAGGCTTGCAGTAAGCAGAAGGATCCCATATTACAGAAAACAAAAGGAGATATGATCATGGAAGTGAAATTAACAGTTGATGGAAAGGATGTAGAGATCAATAACTTTGTACAGAAGATCCTTGCAGGTGCCGTGGTCGGTGCAGTCGGCACATTGAAAGATGTGGGGGACGACTGTAGTGAGATAGTGTTGAAAATAAAAAGATAAGCCTGCTCAGAGCAGGTGTTCTATTTCTGAAAAGTCAATAGGTGAAGTGGAATCCAGGGAGATGGGGGTGACAGAAACATGTCCTTTCTGTGAAACGGCATGTACATCGGTACCTTTTTCCTCTTCCATAATCAGATCTCCTGCTATCCAATAATAGGGCTTGCCTCTTGGATCATGTCTTTCTTCAACAGCTGTTCTGAAGACCTTTCTGGCAAGTCGTGTAATCTCTATTTCAGTATTTTCTTTTACCTGATGAGGGATGTTTACATTTAACAGGTCTACATGCTCAGGTAATCCGAATTTTATTACATTTTTTGCTATTCTGTTCACGATCTTAACCGCAACTTCAAAATCGTGGTCATATTCCCAGTTATCATCGAATTTATCCTTTTCTTCCTTTGCCTGTATCGAAACAGCAATAGCAGGTATCCCATAACTGGCTCCCTCAAGGGCAGCACCTATAGTTCCGGATGTGGTGATCGTATCGGTGCTAATGTTCTCGCCAATATTGAATCCCGATAAAATGAGATCGGGCATTTCTTTCATCACAGCGAATATTCCAAGTATTACGGAATCAGTGGGGGTGCCGCCAACGGCATAAACATTCATATCATTGATAGTAGCCTGGTTTATCCTCAAAGGCTCAAAAATGGAGATCGATCTTCCCACTCCACTCTGCTGCATGGAAGGTGCACATACAGTTACTTCTCCTATATCCTGTACACTTCGGTATGCTGCGCGGATACCTGCAGAGTATACGCCATCATCGTTTGTAAGCAATATCTTTGGCATAGGTCCATCTTTGTCAGACCTTGCCTTAAAATTAATCCATGGGAACTGGCAAAACAGTTTGATTTAGGAAAAGGTGATCAGATCATGCGCTTCACACATTTACATACATTCTTCTAGGTCCTCTTTCAGATTCCTGATCCTCTTCCTTTTCCTGCATCTGGGCCATCATTTTTACTTCTTCAAGGACTTCTATCTCATCACGCATCTCTTCCAGCCTGCCAATGATGGCTTCTATTTCCTGGTTTTGTTCAGTGGGGATCTTGGGATTATTACTTATGATCTCCAGCAGCAATGATGCATCATCAAGCACCTGGGCAATAATGGTCCTGTCCATATATTCTTTAGCTTTCCTGTTCTCCCCATATGTCAGGCTCCCATTGAAATCGCTCAGCTGCTCTTCAAAAAGCCCGATATCATAATGTGCAGACTTGAAAAGTTTTTTGACGTAGTCTTCCCGGTAAACCTGTTTGGCGTTTTTAAGGACACGGGTAAATTTTCTATAATCCATTTTTTCACATCGCAGATCAGAAGGTATTTGCAGTGATGTGTCAACATCAGTTGCCAATGCAATTTATTCATTGGCTCTTTATGAGTACCTTTATTCAGACCAGTCTTCTTCCATGACGGTTTTAGTTCTTATGGGTTCTATGCTCTTTGGTGTGCACACGGTTTCAACGAACTGTCCACCGTTGACCTGATAGGAATAATCCACTTCAGAACCATAGTTCTCTTCTTCATCTGGAATAATGCAGTCACACAGGTAGATATGTAAACTTCCGTCGCCATCCATAAATACGGAGGGTCTTACACCGGCATTGTCATATTCTTCAACTATTCCTCTAAAAACCAGTGACATGTATCTCTTTGCTTCCATCGGCCATCACTACACTGAGATACATGTGTTCACGCATTTAAGTATGATGGCCTTATTTTGCATACTATGTTCATGATTATCTTTTATATGTTCAAAAACAATTTACTGATAACTATTTTTGCAATGATCCAACTTGTTTCACATACGATCTTTCATTCCTACATATGGATGTCCATAAGAAATGTTTTTAAGCCTTGAAAGATAGGTGATATGGTAAAAACGCGTTTCAATTATCAGATGGTATTATTATGCTTGAAGATGAATATCAGCTTGATTTTTTCAAGGATAACGGTTTTGTCAGGAAACAGTGTCCTAAATGTGGCAAGTTCTTCTGGACCCGGGACCTTGAAAGGGCCACATGTGGTGATGCACCCTGTGACCCTTATTCTTTTATAGGCAACCCTGTGTTCAAAAAGAGTTTCGATCTGGCAGAAATGAGGGAATATTACCTGAATTTCTTTGAGGAAAGAGGTCATACCAGAATGAGCAGATATCCTGTGGTGGCTCGCTGGAGGGATGATATATACCTTACGATCGCATCTATTGCAGATTTCCAGCCATTCGTTACATCCGGTGAGGTTGCTCCTCCTTATAATCCTCTTACGATATCTCAGCCGTGCATCAGGCTTTCTGATCTGGATGCGGTAGGCAGGAGTGGCCGCCATCTTACAACCTTCGAGATGATGGCCCATCATGCATTCAACAAGCCGAATGCTGAAATATATTGGAAGGACAGGACAGTGGGACTCTGTGATGAACTGTTGAATTCTCTGGGAGTGGACCCCATGGCAGTTACTTATAAGGAAGAGCCGTGGGCAGGAGGTGGAAATGCGGGCCCATGTGTGGAAACTCTGGTTGGGGGCCTGGAAGTTGCCACCCTTGTGTTCATGGATCTGGAACAGGTAAAGGACGGACCCATCGAAATAAAAGGTGAGATGTACCGCAAGATGGACAATTATATTGTGGACACTGGCTATGGTCTTGAACGTTTCGTCTGGGCTTCTAAAGGTTCTCCTACTATTTACGATGCGATATTCCCCAATATCGTCAAAGAGCTTATGGATCTCGCTGGTATTGAACATGAGCTTGCGGATCCCGAATATGCGAACATCCTTGCCCAGAATGCAAGGCTTGCAGGGCTCATGGATGTGAGTGAAAAGGCAAACCTTATGGAACTGCGCAGGCAAGTGGCTTCCAGTATAGGGACCACAGCTGAAAAGCTTGCAGCCATAATGCAACCCGTGGAAACCGTATATGCTATCACTGACCACAGCAGATGTCTTACTTTTATGCTTGGAGATGGTATCATCCCTTCCAATGTAAAGGCAGGGTACCTGGCGAGACTGGTGCTTAGAAGGACACTCCGTATGATGAAGGATCTCAATATTTCGATCCCTCTTAGCGAGATCGTACAAATGCATATAAAGAACCTGCCGGAATATCCGGAATTCGCTGAAAGGTTCGAAGTGATAGAAGATATCCTCCATCATGAAGAGATCAAGTTCCAGGAAACTCTGGAGCGTGGCAGGAGAATGATCAGTAAGTCTGCCAGGCACTACAGGCAGACCGGGGAAAAAATGCCTCTGGAGCAGATCATCGAGATGTATGATACTCATGGCATCCCGCCTGAAGTATCAAAAGATGTCGCTGCAGAAGAAGGTGTCACAGTAGACCTTCCGGATAATTTCTATTCCCTTGTGGCAGGAAGGCATAGCAAGGCAGAGGAAAAAGAAGAAAAGGTATTCCCTTATGCTGAACGCGTCTCCCGTCTTCCTTCTACCAAGAAGTTATTCTATGATGAACCCAACAGGATGGATTTCGAGGCTGTTGTCCTTGATCTTTTCGACAATTATATTGTATGTGATAGCACTCTTTTCTATCCTGAGGGCGGTGGACAGCCTGCAGATCACGGTACCTTTGTACTTGAAGATGTGGTGCTGAACGTAGTGGATGTCCAGATCGTAAAAGGTGTAGTAGTTCACCGGATAGACGCTATGGAGAATCAGCTTCATCTGCGCAAGGGTGACATTGTGACAGGCCGTGTTAATAAGGACCGCCGCATGGCGCATGCATGCCATCACACAGCCACTCATATCGTCAACGATGCTGCGAGAAAGGTACTTGGTGATCATATCTGGCAGGCAGGTGCCCAGAAAACAGAAAACAGGGCCCGTCTCGATATCACACATTACAAGCGTATCACAAAAGAGCAGCTTAACCAGATCGAGCTTCTTGCAAATAAGACTGTCATGGATAACCAGAGGGTTACTGCTGAATGGATGGAACGGAACCAGGCTGAACAAAAGTATGGCTTCGGCCTTTATCAGGGAGGTGTTCCTAAAGGGAATATGATCCGCGTGCTGAAAGTAGCTGATGATATAGAAGCATGCGCTGGCACTCATTGTAGTAACACTGGTCTTGTGGGGCCCATTAAAGTGCTAAAGACAGAGCGCATCCAGGATGGTGTGGAACGTATTGAGTATGCTGCAGGTATGGCAGCTGTGAGGGCCATTCAGGAAACGGATTATTATCTGACGACTGCCTCTGAAGCCCTACGGGTGCTTCCGGAGCAGCTTCCTGTGACCATCGACCGTTTCTTCAGCGAATGGAAAGAGTTCAAAAAAGAGAATGAAAGGCTAAAGGAAGAGATGGCGCAGTTGCGTGTGGTAAAGATGTCCAGTCAGGCCCAGGATCTTAGTGGTTTGAGGCTTGTTGCACAGCATGTGGATCATGCTGATACCGATGAACTCGTCAAGATCGCCGGTGAGCTAACTCAGGATGATGACGTTATGGCTCTCCTTATCAGTGATTTCGAGGGTATTAAGATCGTTGCTGCAGCAGGCAAAAAAGCTATTGGCAAAGGAGCCGATTCCGGAAAGGTTGTACGTGAAATGTCCAAGATAGTAGGAGGCGGTGGCGGAGGGAGGCCGGACATGGCTCGCGGTGGCGGCGCAGACACCTCTAAAGCTGCCGAGGCCATGGAAAAAGGCATTTCTATGATCAAAGCTTCTCTCAAAGTTTAAAATTGGGGCTCTGACACGGTGATAGGTATTTTCTATCACCTCTCTTTCTACAAGAAGGTTCATGTTGTTAATGTCACAAGGTTTTTCTGGTAAACCCATGTAAGGTAAAGAAAAAAGTGCTTCCTTTGTTCTTCTCGCTCTCCACCCATATCTTCCCTCCATGATGTTCAATGATACGTTTGGCAACGGTGAGGCCAAGACCATTTCCTCCATATCTTCTCTTACTGCTGCCGTCTCTCTGGTAGAAGTGATCGAATACTCTGTCCAGGTCTTCAGGCGATATCCCTATACCTCTATCTACAACTTTTACAGTTATGAGCTCTTCAGAAGATGCTGCCTCTATGATCACATCCTCTCCGGGGTGATTGAATTTAATTGCATTGTCCAGAAGCTTGGTCATAGCATAACAAAGTTTATCCGGATCAGCTTTTACACACATTCCACGTTTGATCATATTCTTAACATCGATGTCAGCTTCCCGAGCCTTTGATATCACTTTCTCGACAGCTTTCTCCACAACATCGTGTAAATGTACACAATCATATACTCTCGATTTAATGTCTTCTTCATTCATAGCGACTTCTAACAGATCTTCTATCATCCATTCTTGTCTTTTTAAGGCCTCCAGGGATTTCTGAAGGTATTTGTTACGTTTTTCTCTGTTCTCCTCTTCTGATGCTATTTCTATGAACCCTTTTACTATGGTCAAAGGTGTGCGCAGTTCATGTGATATATTAGAAACGATGTTGTTTTTTATCTCATCAATTTTTTGTACCTCTTTGATATTCTTTATCACACAAACAAGTTTTTTCGTAGAATAGAGTTCCACATGTCCATATCTTATTGAAACATGCTTCATAGTTCCCGTTTTTAAGAGCAGATTGGTATCTAACTGCTTATTTTCACAATTTTGTGTATTATTCCGTCCCAGCCGGAACAAGCAATCTTCATGTGGAGAGAAAAAAGTGTTCATATGCCTTCCAACTATTTCATCTTCCACAAATCCGGAAAGATCCACAAAACTTTCGTTCACATATTCTATCTTACCCATGTCATCTGTTACAAAAATGGCATCATGGGTTGCAATTGTTATTAAGTTCAGGTAGTTTCGGGTTTCCAATACTTTTCTGGATGTTTCCTCTATCTCGTTAACGAGTTTTTGCATATATGTTCCAATTTGAACGCAAGTATCCGAAACCCCACTTGCCATGCTGTTTTTCACATCAAAGAGGTAATTGATATTGTCTTCATCTAGTTCATCAGATCCTTTTTTAAGCATCTTGATCTGTGGAAGGGAAAATATGATTATGGTGTATGCTATCAATGAGGCAGCAATTATCAAAGGAGTCGTGAAGGCTAAAGATTCTTTGGTTTGCATTTCAGTTAAATACTTTTGGATGGTATAAGAGGCAGCAACTAAAATTCCCGTTAAAAAAGTGACACTAACCAGTAATAATAACCTCTTTTCCAATATCAATGCACATAATTCGGAAGATGCCAACCTACAATTCTTGCCGAACATTTATGATACGCAATTCACTACTTATGAAAATCAGGGTCCCCTAGGGATCGCTGATCATATCTTTATATTGTTTTGCCCGACATTCCAGCATTCACTGGAAAGTATACTTCATATTGTATTCATAGTTTATATTTTTAATGCTATTATTATATAGTGTAACAGAGCAGAGTACCAAAGTTTAATATGAGAACGAAACAAATATTTACTATTATATTAGACAAGGTCAATATGATGAATGCGGACGAAACACACGACATTATTTATGCTTTAAGAGAGGGCCTGAGGTCAAAAACTGTTCTTTTCCTGGCTCCCGTAGATGTTGCTGTAGGACGTATTGTTTATTTTTATGTGTATGATCTGCTGCAAAGCGATCCCCAACAAAAAGTGGTCTGGCTTTGCCTGAAAACCCCCTGGAATAAAGTTATAGGGACGTTTCAGGAATACCAATACGATATTGATAAGGAGCGTATAATTTTCATAGACTTGCTTCCTCCGGGTAAAGAGCCTTCTGAGGGTGTTCTCTATTTCTCTTCCCCATCTGATCACACTAAGATAGCTTCTCATGTGGTACAATTATTTGATAAATTCCCAGGCTCGGTTCTAGTGATCGACAGCATGACCGTGTTGGGCACAGATAATATGCAGGTGGTGGAAAGTTTCATCAATTTCGTCCGCACAAAAGTTTCAGAGAAGAATGGTTCCATTGTTGCCATATTAGGAAAGGATACTCTTAAAGATGAATCAGAAGCTCTTATTAAATCTTTCTTTGAGATAATCGTGGAGCTTACAAACATAGGTGAGATCCATGCAGAGATCGGAATGAAGACTCTGGATGCAAGGTTCCATGTTGAAGATGGGAAATTATCCTTTGAATATATACAGAAGAAGTTAATGAGAGGTCGTCTCAAGATCCTCATTGTAGATGATGAACCGGACATACCCGATCTTCTGCAGCTGTCACTTTCGAATCAGCCCTATGATTTTGTTGTAGCATATAATGGACAGCAAGCCATCGAAGCCACATTGAGGGAGCGCCCTGACCTGATCCTCCTTGACATAATGATGCCTGATATGGACGGATACGAAGTCGTGGAACATCTCAAGCAAAGCGCAACATCCGCTAATATCCCTGTGATAATGATCTCTGCAAAGACCGCTGTAGAAGACAAGGTACGAGGCATGGAATTGGGAATTGATGATTACATTGCCAAACCTTTTGATAAGCGTGAGGTAAATGCCAGGATTAGGATGGTAATGCGTAGATTTGGTTGGACTGAAGAAGAGTGATCAAGGCAAATTTTAGTTACTATTAAATAAATCGATCAAAGAGCCAGAACTCTTCTCTCTTATTTACTAATAATTAAAGTCAGAAGGTGCTCTTATGGAAACATGCGCAACACTCATTTACTGGAATAAATACCAGTATACTGCGAATTTCCTTTAAGGAAGACGGGTACGTATGTGATATCCATCCGGTGTGTTCTTAAAAATCAGACTCAATAAATTAAGTAAGGATCACTGGATCTTCTCGCAGATGTAAGCTATTTTTTCTCTGGCAAAAAGAATTGCCTTCCTTTCTCCTTTCAGGTCCCTTTCAAGTTTATTGCGAATATCCCAATACATAGCGGGATCTACCTCTGCTCGCAGTAATACCTTACCATATCTTCGTTTTTTAAGCTCACTGTTTATGGTCTCAGGTACGAACTCGACACTAAAGACCATTGTATAGGTGTTCTTTATTATGGGATGGTCCACAAGAGTATTTGAGGTCAGCATCAAACGTTTGTTGTCCATTCGGAAGATAGATGTTCCTTCTTTAAGTTCTGTAATGAGTTCAGGCAGCAACTCAGCTTTTACTACGGATGGGTCGGGCTCATACAGGTATCTTCCGGGTTTTTTTACATCAACCATCTCGATCTCTTCAACATGCCCGGTTTTTCCACACAGTTTTATTGATCCAGGCAAGGAAAGTGCAGATCTGCTGCAGGACTTAAGCCTTCCAAAATACAGATCCAGCCGATTAAGTTCTCCATCCAGGGAAAGGTATTCAAGCTCACAATCAAAATTTATTCTGTCAGGGGGCAATTGAGGAGGTGCCTCAAAAACAAAGTTACTTGTCTTTTCGGAATATGCTGTCAGTACGTCAGGTATGTGTGGAGTCAGATTATATATGTCACGCTTATCTTCTGTTGCAGCTCTTGCAGGATCAGAGAATACAACATCCACTGCAGGTATCTGTTCAAGCACATCCTCTGAGAGCGCATCCCCGCAAATGAATTCCACATTGTCCAAACCAAACAGCCTGCAGTTCTTTCTGGCAAGCTCTATTTTAGCAGGTTCGATCTCAATGGCATATACAATATCACACTCTCGTGCAAAATATACTGTTTGTCCTCCAATTCCACAGCTTATGTCCGCAAGACTGGAGCATTTGAGTCTTTTTGCCCTATATGCAGCCACTGGCCATGGTGTTGCAAAGCGCAGGCCATCTTTATCAGAAAATAATCGCTTTTCAAAATTCTTTTTTCGTGTCACCTGGATCAAATCATTAAGGGTCTTAATACATTTAAACCGATCCGTCTGCAAAGAACTGCTTAATGTGCTTTTACTTGGAATATAATTATATAATATTGAGGACATACATATCAGCACTATAGCAGTCTGAATGCATGTTACAATGTGGAATTCAAGCAAATCCTAAAGGTCTAAGATGGCAGGGCTTGGCGACAAGATCAAGAACATAAGTTCTCTTCTGAAAAAAGGAGGTAAAAATAAATCGACCAATTCTCCATTCAGTGGTAACTCTGATCCGTTTTCCAATGCTCCTCCTGGTCTTGGCCTAGTACCTGATCTCTCAGCAGGGATGCCTCACTCCCAGAGTGGTATTTCCCCTCCTGGAATGCCTCCGGGTATTTCCTCTCCTCAAAAACCCGGTCAGTCTGGTCCACTTGGTGGTTTTCCTCCTGGGATGCAAACTCCTGCAGAGAAGCCATCTGTTGATGCCGCGGCACTGGAAGCTAATAATAAGAAAATAAAGGAGATAGAGGGTAAAATTGCAAAAGCAGAAGTTAGCCTCTCAATGGTGCAGAAGGAGAATGAAGAAGTAAGCAAAACAGTGGCAAAGATGGATAAGAACATCCTCGAATTGCTATCTTTATACGAGATCGTTTCTAACCAGGTGAACCCTTTTGTAGGTGATGATGCCGGAGGGAGGGCAACCCTGGAAAGGTTCGACAAGACTGAAAAAAGGATCAATGAACTAGGTAATATGCTTGTGATGCTGAAGAACGATCTAGATTCTTTTTCGCAGCGCATAAGTTCTTCAGGAGCTATAGACTCGGTTAGTGAAAAGATAAAGGATATGGAAACAAAGTTCGATGCTTTTGCAGATGCAATGGCTATGATGCACGAAAGCATCAATAATCTTTCTGAACAGACAAAGGAGCTAACTGAAAAAAATATTCTGGTGGATAATAACATTCTTGAGCTCTCAGAAACGATCAGTAAAATCTCTCTGAGAGTTGAAGATATAGAGAAAAATGGGGCTAAAACACTAAAAAATCAGATTTCTACATCTTTATCTCAGGATATCCCCTCAGAAGGATCAAATCCAAATGATCCGGAGAAACTTCAGGAGAAAAATCCTCTTGTAAGATTGGATGCCATACGCAAGGATCCCACAAGTGTCGTTGTCCTCCTTAACTGGATAGAGTTCCTTATGGAAAGGGTAGGAAGGAACAATTTGATGGATGCTCTTGACTATTATGTTGATATCGGCTGGATAAGCGATAATGTCCGGTCGGATATAATGGCCTATGCAAGAGGGATCGACTATTATGTAGAGAAGCCTACATGGCGCCTTCTCCCAGAGGACCACACTAAATCCCTGCTTTTTATAGAACGGTTATGTGGCCGCAAGATAGACAAGAACATGCTGAGCAGTGTTGATCGGGAGATGTCAAAGGTAAAGCACGGACTGGAGGAATTATATGGGCTTTGAGACATCCGTTGTATTGACCATTTTCTTTGTGTCTGTAATGATCATGGCCACAATGTCATATACCACTATCAGTTCTTCTAATGACTTGCTATCGTCTTCTGCTGATGAGCATTATTCCCTTATTAATAAGAAATTGCATACCGATGTGCAGATCGTTGGTTCAAGTGCTATTATCCACAATTCGACTTACCAGCTGTCCCTGGAGGTTCTAAATACGGGCAGTGAAACTTTGAGGTCGGATGAACTAGAGGTACTCGTTGATGGTGTCTATAAGCCTTATTCACTTGCAGCAAATGCTACCACCACATGGACTCCACAAACCTCTGTCGCCTTAAACATCTATGATCTATCAGGTTTTGGTGACCATAGGTTAAAAGTAGTTACTGAGAACGGGATCTGCGATTATTATTCGTATAACATTTGAGGCCAGATGCTCTAGGAATCAATATATACTAATAATAATATATTATTCTTCTATATGTTTGATCATCCTGAGGTTGACAGAACAGTGTTCAGTACACGACAATTCAGTAAGTTCTCTGCAGACAAGGCAGGTGAAACTGCAATTACCCACATGATATTCTTCATAGCAGCTGTTATCATAGCGATGGGTGTTGTTGCTGTTCTTTCCGTAAATATTCAGTCACTTACAGGAGCCACTTATTTAGGAAACAAAGTTCTATCCGATCAGATCCGCACAGATATTACGATAATAAATGATCCAGAGATCGTACCTTACAACAGTTACGAGAAACGCTACACTTTCTATGCAAAGAATACAGGAGTTTCTGAACTTAATACTGAGTTTATTACCATCCTGGTCGATGGGATGCTCATAGAGCCTTCTGATGTGCAAAGCAGTGTAATAGACGGGGATGTGGTATGGCGTCCGGGAGATGTACTGGTCGTCAACGTAACAATGTCATCAGCTCTTAGTCATGGTGATCATCGTGTTCATATCACTGCTGAGAATGGAAAGTCCGGGTCGATGAGTTTTATAACATGAATGTGAGGTATACATTTGGCAGACGTTTATCCATTTAGCATTTCCAGGGATGAGTTCAATGACAAACTGGGCGGAGGTTTTCCATCCGGTTCCTTTGTAGTAATAGAAGGTGGTAGTGGCGGGGGAAAAAGTACCATTACCCAGCGTCTGACATATGGGTTCATAGAGAACAAGACCAGTGTAACTCTGGTCTCTACACAGCTTACTACCAAGGGTTTTATAAATCAGATGTATTCTCTTGACTATCCCATTGCACCTTATCTTCTGAACGGCACCCTGCTTTACATACCTGTCATTCCTCTTGTTCAGGCTGCAAAATCCCGTCTGGACTTTGTTGAAAGACTAATGAGCGCAGAAGAACTTTTCGATAAAGATGTGATCATAATAGATACAATATCATCCCTTATCAAATACAGTGCAAACATTGAAAAAAGCCTGGACCTCATCTCCTTCTTCAAGAAACTCAATGGTATTGGCAAAGTGATCATTCTCACAATAGAACCCAGCCAGCTCAGCGAAGAAATAACTTCTATGTTCAGGTCAAGTTGCGATATATATATCACGCTGAAGTCAAGGCCCATGGCGAATGAGGTCAAGAGGACTGTAGTTGTCAATAAGTTCACTGGTGCTAAGGGGCCTGTAGGACAGATGATAGGTTTCAGGATCGAACCCAAGGTTGGTCTGGTAGTGGAGATAGCTTCTGTTTCATGATACAGGAGGTTATGTGAATGGATGCTGATTTCCAGAAAGCCATACAAAGGAATCCTCATCTTGGTGAGTATATAGAGAAATTCAAGAAAGAAAAAGGTTCAGATTCAGAGCCCCAATTCCTTGTAAGCTTGTCAAAGGACATTGAAATTGATAATGTCAATATCATCCTTCCTGTGGGGGACCCTATCTTCATCCATATTTATGGTACTCCTGAAATGGGTGAGATCAAATACTATACCATAGAACCTGGCCTATCGGAGAAGGAAAAGAAGAAGTATGACACTATCATGAGCCTTATCCTTGAAAAATCTGCAAAGGAGCCCATACCACAATCTGAGGCAGATCTAAAAGAACTGATCACTAAACTATTGAACAGTTCAGTGGACGTGGGTGCAGGAGGGGACATCGAAGATGACACAAAAGGAACAGGTGTCATACAAAAACTTATTCCTGTGAAGAAAAAAGTGCCAGTGAGTCAGCAGGAGTACAATAAGATACTGTACTATATAGAAAGGAATATCATTGGTTCAGGTCCCATAGAGCCTATTATCAGGGACCCTTATCTTGAGGATATCCACAGTATAGGTGTAAGTGGTGTGTTCATTGTTCACAAGATCTTCGGAATGCTTCAGACGGATATCACTTTTGGGGATGATGCAGGACTTGATAGCTGGCTGCGCAGTATGAGTGAGCGGATAGGCCGTCCTGTAAGTGATGCCCGCCCGATAGCTGATGGTGCCCTGCCTGATGGTTCACGTATCAACATCATATACAGTCCTGATATCAGCCGCAGAGGTAGCAGTTTCACAATGCGTAAGTTCATGGAGGTCCCTGTGAGCGTAGTACAACTTATCAAATGGGGTGCCCTCAGTGCCGAGATGGCAGCTTACATGTGGATCTGTCTGGAGAACGGTCAGAGTGTTTTCTTCAGTGGAGAAACAGCAAGTGGTAAGACCACAATGCTGAACGCATGTCTGTGCTTTGTCAATCCAAAATCCAAAATATACACTGCAGAGGACACAGCAGAAGTGCAACCTCCACAACCTGTATGGCAGCAGCTGATCACACGTGAGGATGGGCCGGTGGACTCAAGAGTAGACACTTTCGTATTGCTGAAAGCCGCATTACGTTCAAGGCCTAATTATATCATTGTGGGTGAGATACGAGGAGTGGAAGGAGCAGTAGCTTTCCAGGGCATGCAGACGGGCCATCCTGTAATGGCAACTTTCCACGCATCAGCAGTTACCAAGATGATACAGCGTCTTACAGGTGATCCTATTAACGTACCTGTGACTTTCATCGATAACCTGAACATTGCCATGATCCTCTCTGCAGTGTACAGGAAAGGTAAGTTCCTAAGGCGTTGCCTTGCTATAGAGGAGATCGAAGGATATTATGAAGAAGCAGGTGGTGTGGTCACAAGGGCTGTTTTCCAGTGGGACCCTGAAAATGATAAACATATCTTCCGTGGACTTAATAATAGTTACATTCTTGAAAACAAGATCGCTACAAAATTAGGTTACGATGACAAACGTAAGATCTATCAGGACCTGCTCCTACGTGCCAGGATATTGAACGAAATGCGTTCCAGGGGCATAGAGGAATATTATGAGGTGCTGGAGGTCATAGTCAATTTCTACAAACATGGTGTTGAAGGTTTACCGTTCTCAGTATAAAGGTGTATGTGATGTACAGTAAGGCATTCCATTGTATGGGTGTGGAACCGACAACTTACATGAAAAAGATCGCTATACCTGTCATAGCATTCGGTTTTATCTTTTCCTTTTTACTTTATGCTGCGCTACCTACTTTATTTGAGGGAAGCACCAGGGTTATTCCCATCATGATCCCTGTAATTTGCATCCTCTTTGCAGTATATTACCCGCTTTCCATCTATGGGGGGCAAGCATCTCGCATTGATAACAACATGCATTATTATATCACTCAAATGGGCTCCATTGCCACCGCTGAAACTCCGCGGCTTGATATAATAAGGATCGTTTCCGATAACCTTGAATATAAGGAGCTAGCCACTGAAACAAAAAAGATCTACAATCTTGTTACTGTGTGGAATATGAGCCTTGCTGAAGCATGCAGGTTCATTTCCAAGAGAACACCATCTGTTATATTTGAGGACTTTCTGGACAGATTCGCTCATGGTTTACAGTCAGGAGAGAATATAAAAGCCTTTCTTTTTGCGGAGCAGAATGTTGTCATGAACGAATATGAATCCATGTACAACAGTGCTATGTATAATGTTGAGATCATCAAGGAACTCTTCGTTTCATTGGTAATGTCTCTTATATTCCTTGCATCTTTTGCCGTTATCATGCCGGTGATAACAGGAATGGATGCAATACTTCTCATGTCAATGGTGGTAGTAACGTTCATTATAACGGATGTTGTGATGCTTCTGTTCACAAAAGGTAAGGTGCCGAAGGATCCTCTGTGGAGCAAATCTCACATAATTCCTGACTATAAGCTCAAATTATACCGTTCGATCCCTATTTCTATAGGGGCATGTATCCTTGTTACTATTGCTGTTCTGCTTTACGGAAAAATTGTCACACCCATCGCTATTGCACTTTGCTTGACCCCTCTTGTGTACACAGGAAGGGTGTGCCGCAAGATCGAGAAAAGTATCAGGCGCAGGGATGAGAATTTTCCTGCCTTTATCAGGTCTCTTGGAAGCTCGGCAGGTGCCAGGGGTGGAGTGATAGATGAAGCATTGAAAGCATTGCGTATCCATGATTTTGGTCCTCTTACAAAAGATGTGAACGAGCTGTACAAGAGACTAAACACCAGGATCGACAAGTTCAAATCATGGGAGTTCTTTTCCGCAAATACGGGCAGTCATCTTATTCAGAGGTTCTGTGTAATGTTCGTTGAGTCAACTAACCTTGGAGGCAAGCCTGAGATCATAGGCGATATCATAGCTACGAATTTCCACAGGATAGTGACTCTAAGAAAAAAGAGGGTTCAATCTGCATCGAGCCTTGTGGGAGTATTTTACGGTCTTACTGCCGGAATTGGTTTTACGATGTACATCTCCGTGGGTGTGATCGACCTGATGCAGAGTATGTTCGCCAGTGTGGAAATGCCTGCGGGGATGTCCATGGGCATGATTATCTATACGAATATAGGAGACGTTGAAGTATTGTCTTTGATGGTATTGCTCATCATGATTGCACATTCTCTGATGTCTGCACTTCTGATCAGGGTTGTTGACGGGGGTCATCTTCTCAGTGCTACCATCGACTTTGTGATAATGGTGTGGATATCAGGTATTACGGCTGTGATCACGAAGGCTTCCATATGGTCGCTTTTGGGTATGAGTTGACAGAAATGTAACTGAAAAATCCGTATATTCAATCAATAAGTTGTCGAACACGGTCTGCAATGGCCTCTCCCACTTCTTTTGTGGTGGCCTTGCCTCCAAGATCGGATGTGACCATTTTTTGGTTTATGCTATATTCTATGGCATCCTGTACCACTTTTGCCTGTTCTGTCAATTCATACCATTCAAGCATCATCTTCATACTCAAAATGGCAGCAATGGGATTAGCTATACCTTTTCCGGCTATGTCAGGAGCACTTCCGTGAACGGGTTCAAAGAACGCATGTTCTTTTCCGATGTTCGCACTTGGTACCAGCCCAAGCCCGCCAACCAGGGCGGCAGCCATATCGCTAAGTATATCCCCGAACAGGTTTGTGGTCACTATGACATCGTATCTGTTCGGGTGTACGATAAGGTTGTAGGCCATGGAATCTACCAAAGTGTCGTGATATTCCACATGATAGGACGAGGCTGTTTCACGGCACACGTCCAGGAATAACCTGTCAGATTTAAGTACGTTGGATTTATGGACTATCTCCACACGGTTTTGCCTGCTTTTTGCAAGCTTGCAGGCGTAATCAGCTATCCTTGCCGATCCTTTGCGGGTAATAACCCTTTTAGTATACGCTACATCCTCATGTATCTCTTCTATGCCGGAGTACATGCCTTCTGTGTTCTCCCGCACTATCACCAGGTTGAAATCATTTCTCCCCGTGACACCCATGATCCCATCTATAGGTTTTATGGGGCGGATATTGGCATACATGTCAAGCTCCTTGCGTATTGTGAGGAGCACGCTCTTATAAGCAGGGTCAGATGGTGTTGTAATAGCTCCAAACAGGATACAATCGCATTCCTTCAGGGTATCGAGGTCATCGTCTGTGATGGCAGAGCCTGTCCTTTCCCATTTCCCGTATCCAAGTTCCACAGGTATCTTTTCCAAAGGCAGGGCAAGGGCATCAAGAACATCTATAGCCGCAGGTATTACCTCTTTGCCTATCCCATCTCCTTCCACCACTGCAATTTTCATTTGCTTTCACCTTTTTCTTTCCGGATCTGCTGTACAAGTTCCCTTATTGTTAAGGCCACCTGGAACTCCGAGGCTCCCCAGTGGACCACAGCCCCTCTGATCCCATTTATTGTAGCAAGGCCCGATCTTTCGGATAAGCAGCACCGTGTCACAAAGGGGCCTTGCGGCGTGTAAATATCAGAACGGAAAGGGCAAATGTTAATGAAATCATATTTAAGGCCAGGGAACCTTGATTCGAAGAGTTTTCTGGAGATCTCGCAACCTACAAGCAGTGATCCGTCTTCAGTAATAATGTCAGAGTCGAGGCATTTTCCTTCAAGCCCTGATGAAGAACACGGGAACACAGTTCTTTCTCCTTCGAACTGCCTGAGATCCTTCATATTCTCTTTGAACCGTATGCTTAGATCCCCAAAGATGCCGCTTGCTTCAAGCCTTCTTACCATCAGGCTAAGCCAGGAGGGTTCAGGCGGGATCACATCCACTATTTCAAGATCGATTATTTCAGAGATGTCGGGATCATGTACAAACGTCACATGCTTATCAAAACCTGTGAAGATAACTGTATTTACATTTGCTTCACAAATTTCTGCAGCTGTCTTTATAAGAAGCCTTCTATCTTTGATATTTAATTCTTTATCGTATTTTATAACCTGTTCTCCAGAGGCTATGGGTTCGATCTTTGTGACCTTCCTTAATAGTTCCTCTCCGGTATGTTCAATCCGATATATGGAATATTCCCGGCCAACATCAGTGACCTGTTCTACTATTAAATAGCGGCTAAGGAAATATACCGGCTCTTCATGTGCATCATCCGGATGGATCCTTGTAACTCCCACGTACTTGTACTCTTCAGGGAATATCATTACAACCTCTATTTTTTCCCCTGCATTGCCCTGCGGTGGGGTACAAGTCCTCCATCACTGAGTATTTCCAGAAGGAAATCGGGCAGTTTATTGCCCGTATATTCTTTCCCGTTAACAGTGACCTTCCCGTTTTCAAGATCAACCTCTATCTCATCGCCTTCGTGGCACTGTATATCGGCTTCCATCAGAGGAAGGCCAACATTTATGGCGTTGCGGAAAAATATCCTTCCAAAGGACTTGGCCACAACACAGGCCACTCCTGCATATTTAAGTGCTAATGCAGCCTGTTCTCTTGAAGAGCCGCAACCGAAGTTATTACCCCCGACCACTATATCTCCAGGCTTTACCTTTTTAGAAAAATCAGGGTCTATCCCTTCCATCGCATGGTCAGCAAAGACCTGCATATCCGTAGTACGGAGATATTTTCCAGGTATTATGACATCTGTATCGATGTCATCTCCAAAGACCCATGTTCTTCCTTTGATGATCTTCTCCATATGTTTCACCTTAAGCTGGCTACTCAGTTGCTATTTGTATATCCGGGAGTTCACACCTCTATCGTATTACCCTGAAGTATATCGGTTTCGGTGACCTTTACTTCTTCCACCACACTGCCATAGCTGATCTGGTATGGCTTTGTGGGTGCTACATCAAATTGGGTCTGTCCGGAGACAGGGCCTTCTGTTGAATAAGGAACTGTGAATGCATATGTCCCATTTGATGTTGCTGTCTGTGAATATGTGAACGACCGGCCCTGGCTGGTGCTGATCGTCGTACTGATGGTCACACTCTCTCCGGCAGGCGCAGTTCCTGTGATCGTGGCACCCTCTACGTATTCGAATATCTTCACATAACCCGTATTATCTTCTTTGATGTTCCCACCCAGAAGGACGTTGTACACGTTCTTATACCCTATTTCCTGACCCTGTGTGCTGGTGCCGGGAGATTCATGGACCATGCGGTAGTGCTTCAGACCATTGCCGTCAAAAATATGCAGCTTTGCTTCCATGGAGTTGAAGTAACGCTCATAAGGAACGGTCACTACTCCCTGGTCAGTTTGCACAGCCGTATAATAATTGTTAGTATCCAGTGTCCAGGAGGCCATTGCGTAGAACTTCCCCGTGGCCATTTCCACATCTGATACTATGTATCTGGCTCCCATCTTATCGGCGTCAGGATGGATGGCTTCAAGAACTGCAGTTGCTTCTTCCTCGGAAGGAGCGGTAAAGAACGTAGCTGCCCCCGGAAGGTTCTCTTCTGCAATAGTGTTCCTGCGTCCGCCAATGCCTTGCTGGAAAGGATTTGCATTTGGTATCCTGCGTCCAATGACCTCTATCCAGTGTCCGTAGTCCCACCAGGACATAACTCCATAGGCTGTATCCGGGTATGGATAGACCTCTCCGCTTGCAGGGGCTTCATATATCTCATAAAAATCAAGACCCGGATCAGGTGTATTAATTCTCATCCAGTTAAGTGCTTCCAGCCAGTAACCATTAGGACCCCCTGCGTACTGAGCCTGTTGTGTTGCCAGGCTGTAATTGGGGAGGATCAATACGACAACAACTATTATCAACGATATGATGTGAATGGGTTTCAGCTTGTGAGTTGTTGTCTCTTTTGTTTTGCCGGAAGACTTTTCTTTAACTTTTTCAGTTGCCATCAGGTTGCTCAGTTTAAGGTCTTTCCAGCCTGCAAGGTCAAGGAACCTGACACCAAGGTATGCACTTAGTATTGCTGCATTCACTGCGTAGTAGTAGGAGAAACGGTTCTGTTGCAGCATTGCCCACAGTACCATGAATGTCCAGACTATAAGAACTGTTTTCTCCTGCGTGTTCTTCTTTTTTGTAGCTTCATAGGTCAGTACAGCAAGTGCAATAATGGAAACAATACCCATGACCGCAAAATAATAGTAGAACGAACCATCGAACAGATCAAGGGGTGCTGCCTCTCCTATGGTCAGGGCACCACCTGTCCTCTTAAAGAACCCAAATACGCTAATGAGCATTGTATATAAGGAGGGAGATACGATCTTTGATACCAGTATGACCGCTGCAAAACCAGCTAATATGGTCAGAGGATAGATCTTCCTGTCCATTTTCCTTTTTTGCATTTCGGTAGACAGGAGCGTGAACAGCGGAAAAGCCAATATCCCTGCAAGCAAAGCCTTTCCTTGAGTACTTTTCGTTCCTCCTATCTCAGGCGCTATCAGCACCATCAGCAGTGTGACTGCAAAAATGATCACTCCGCCCACTGCCAGGTAATCAGTGGTCCTGCCGTGCATGTGGTCCACAACATGCTGTATTGTAATGTAAAGACCAATGATCAGACTGAAGAAAAGTGCACCTTTCCATGTAAGAGTGTAGAGTCCCATGGAAATACCGGTAAGTACGAAATAAGGTAATACAGGTCTGATGGTTTCAAACGGTGCCTTTTTAAGGTTAGAGAATGTGAGGGGGTGTTCCCTTGCAACTTTCACTGCCATGACAAGGAAAGCTGCGGTCATCGTACTGAACAAAACTTCTGCAATGTGGTGGTCATTGAAGCCTATAATAGACCTCGATAGTACCTGGCCGGGTGCAAGTGCGATCAGCACAGCAGCCAGCAATCCTGTTCTTCTGTCAAATATCCATTTGGTAACAAAATATGTGGCTATGACTACAAGTGTGGCCAAAAATGCAGGATAGTATGCACATACAGTTTGTGTTAGTTCCTGGCTTGGGTTTCCTAATCCTAATATCCATATAATTGTTGCAAGGGACCAATCGAACAGGGGCGCAAAGACCTGGTTCGTGCCTGTGGGATACTTGGTATAAGCATCATACCACAAAAAGTGAGGATAATTGGACAGTATTGATTCGATATTCCTCAGATGGTACCATGGATCGTTCTCGCTGAACCTTACAAAGTTCTCAGCTACAAAAACCTGTGCTTTTGGGATGGTCCTTATATAGAACGTTACAAGACATGAGATCAAGATCCCCAATGCATAAGGGATACTTCCTTTCAGATCTCTTTTGACAACTTCATCTTTGGTCATGTATTCAACTCTTTGTCCTGCTCAACTGAACTGATAGGTAGACGCTTATTTTCAAGATAAAATGATAAATGGTACATGTAAGTTTAACTTGTTATATATTATTGTTCGCAAGTGGTACGATGTTGTTTCTATTCTTTGATAGCACGTATCCGCTCTTTCATTTCTTAAACTGATATATCATCAGGTAAATTTTAGTTTTCCCACATCACGTTATTTATTATTAGTTGTTATATTTACATTATACCTTGCATCTTCGACTGCTTCCCAGGAACCTGATGTTGGTATAAGGAATGAGAAGTTCATTATCAACTGGGTGATCACAAAAGATAGTAATACTTCTCCTATTTTCGGTATGATCAGGGGCACCAATAATCCAAGGTACCAAGGTTCTTTAAGAGCTATCAGAGGATAAAAGAGGACCAAAAACAGAATGATCAATGGAGATATTATATGTGTTAGAAGCGCATAGGGGTATATGATTTTTCCGAAGCTTCCTTTTCCAAGAAGACTAAGATTATTCAGGTAGACTTTTCTTAAGCCGTTTATCCTTTTCATCTTCTGGATAGTACGTCCCTTCAGGGTAAGTGGAACACGTTCGTATACTATGGCTTTTTTTTCATATACTACCCTATAGCCTAATTGAATTGTCCTAAACAGTATATCTGAGTCATCTGCGTAGGCATTTGGATCGACCTTTATTTTTTTCAACAGGTCAGTTCTAAAACTCATTAATGGGCCATTGCACACGGAAACAGATGCTATCTTGCTTTCTCCTTGTCTCCACAGGTCAAAATAGAATCTATATGAATCTTCTTGTGATTTGGATATTCTTCTTTTATCAGAGATGATTATTATTTTTCCTATAACTCCACCTATCATGGGATTAGAATAGTTCTTTGTGATGTGCAATAAGGAATCTTCTTTTAATAATGCATCGGAATCGGATATTACAGTTATTTCACTACTGATCTGCGGGAATATCCAGTTCAAACCTCTTGCTTTTCCTTTTCCGCCTTCGTTCTTTACAACAGCAGCATTTAGTTCTTGTTGTTTTATTGTTTCCACTGCAATGCTTTCACAAGCATCTGTGGAATAATCATCTAAAACTATAACTTCTAATTTATCTTCAGGATAATTGAGTTGAGATGTATTTTCGATCTTTTTCCGGATAACTTTTTCTTCATTATACATTGGTATTATCAGTGTGACCGTTGGCAGATCATCAATATCAGGCAGTTCTTCCTTTTTCTTGGAATATATGTACATGATCATAGTATATGAGGAAAAAAGACCGACCTCGAATACAACAAGGGTCTGCCATGCCAACAGTAGATCAATCATATCTAGTAACATTTATTCTAACCATTTATAATTATTCAACATTTTATGTTTTATTTATTGCAAACAGATCCGGGTCAAAAAAGCAAAACTTTTATTCATGACAGATGCAGTTTCCATTTTATCTTTCTTACTAAATAAGCAAAATTGAAAACCAATTTTGAAAGCCGGTTTTTTGATAGGATCTTGGCTTTTAATCTCTCAGCCCGAGGATTTTTGAGATACTTTCCCATAAAAGTACCATGTCTCACAGATTCCGGTTTGTAATATATGTATCTATGTCCATTGGCGGTTTGCCAGTATGCATATTTAATGGCTCCTGTTCTGTCAGGAGAATCTAATTTTTTGTTGATAAGCTCAATAAGTTCATCACGATCTTTTGGTATATAGCATCCTTTAACATCTTCGTAGAGCGCCCTTCCTACAAGAATAGAGGGCTTGCCCCAAAAAACGCTCTCAATTCCCATTGTTGAGCCGAAAGTTATTATTTTCTCACATGCTTCCATTAATTGATAGGAATCGATCTTCGCATCTGCAGGAATTATTTTCAGGTTGTGGGCCTGTAATTTGCTTAATTCCTGTGTTTGAGTGTTCTTCAGGCCCTTTAAATTCGGATGTATCCTTAAATAAAATACGATGTCGTTATCAACATCAGCATTTATTATATCTTTTATTGCATCTGTCTGGTTCCTGTATAACTGGTTTTTCCATCCCGGAATGGCTTCAAATTCGTCCTGGGATGAAATGTAGATCGCAATGTTCCTCTTCGAAGGTTCAAAACCATCTGGCAAATTTCCTTTTATCTGGGATCTAGTAAATGAATACCAGCTTTGATCCTTTCCGCCCCTGCGTTCTTCGAACCATTTGATCGCAGTCTTTTCTCTTTTTTCCTCATCCGATTCGTTGTTCCAGCATTTTTCTATCTGTTCCTTCTGATATGCTATATCATGCGGATACGTATCTTCGATGAGTGAATATTTTTCCAGGACACCGGCTCTTTCATGAACATAGGTTTTTATTCCCAGATTTTGAGCAGCTCTTAATGCAGGTCTTAAGGGGGCGAATCTTCCGTTGAACAAATAGAAAATATCGGGCTTTATTTCTTGAAGATGATGTTCGATGGCATCATAGACAGCGACCGACATTATCAGATTCTTTTTTATAAATGGTTTATAGTGAGTAACATTTGGGTCTGGCTCCCTTACCATGCTGATCAGTGAAGAAGCAACTGCCATTCCCACATCCATGCCATTCACTTCGAAGTTCTTTAATTCTTCCATCGACGTAAAATCAGGTACCTTCAGATCTCTGATGAAATCGTTCAATGCAAGTTCGTGTCTATTTTCCTCTGGGAGACCGATTATATTCAATCCTTTATCTCTTCTGGATCTGCACAGGAAACATCTGATCTTGAGGTGGTTTGGATTTGGTTCGCAGGCTGGCAGATCCCTTGAGCACTGTATGATATGCACCTCGTCGCCAGCATCTATATGCCTGGCAGCGATCTCAAGATCTGTTGCAAGGTGTGGCACCCAGTCGGCAAAAGGCATGTAGATAAGGATTTTCATAGTAGCCTCAGGTTAATAAAATTTATATGAATATTATGATTATAAAACATGGTCAGCTGGATAAAAATAGTTTAGATCAAAGCAGGATGTGACTTTTCGGTTATCTCACACTTTTTTTACATAATAGATCATGTATCTGTTCAATTGTGTCCGATATGTTCTCTTTTTTTATAACACGATCCTTGTAAATTATAAACTATCTATGATCCCTTTTAATCTTTGGACATTTATGCTATCTTCTTCCAGAGAGTGAATATCGATCCTTGGTGTTTCAATGGTCATATAGGTTTTAGAACCCGCATTCAGAGATTTCATCAAATATTTTAGGTCATATTCTCCTTCTCCAATATTTAAATGCTGGTCTATTTCTACATTCAGATCGCCATCTGATATATGATAATAAAATGGTGATAGTGTCTGAAAACTATCGATGAATGCTTTGTATTCCGTTCCCAGACCGATAGCTGCTTTTATTGCATGATTCAGATCAAAGCAGAATCCAAATTTATTATTCATTAGCTTCTCGATCTGTTCCGGTAAGTATCCAACCATGACTTCATTGTTCATTCCTGTTTTAGGCATATTTTCTATTAATATCCGCTCGTCATCTAAAATATTCAATAGGTCAATTGCATGTTCAATTTCTCCAAACCCTGGATGCAGTACCATATATTTTGCATCAAGTTCGTTTGCCCACTCAATACAATCATATATAATTCCAAGACTGAAGTCATGATTATTTTTGTTTGCAATATTCATTCCATGTCTTTCTGTAGTGATGTGGATCGTATAAGGCAGATCATAAGCAAGAAAGGGAGATATATCGGTTTCAGGAACTGGTGTCAGCTCAATATAATGAAATACATCTTGATTGATAAGTTGTTCCGCTTCCGGAAGCGTATCCGAATTAGTAGACCACAATTTCAGGCCAAATCTCATATTGATCCCAAACCATAATCTATTCTACAAGATCCCAGTCTAAAGGAGTTCCTTTTTTAATGTCTTTCTTTGCTTTTCGGCCAAGTATTCTGTCAAGGTATCTTGGATGCAGCCCAAATCCTGGCCTTACTGATCTAACGTTCTCTGGAGTTAGCTTATCGCCAGCTTTAACATCCTCTACTATAAATAGGGACCTTGAAAATTCTCTGCTTTTCTTGATCTTTTCCGTTAGTTCGTAGTTAACCTCTCCAAGTGCGCTTTCAACTTCCTTTACAGCTTTGACCATGGACCGGAACTCTTCCGGTTCAAGTGAGAATGCAGCATCCGGTCCACCCATGTTCCTATCCAGAATAAAATGCTTCTCTATTATTTTAGCTCCAAGTGCTACTGATGCTATTGGCACAGAGATCCCAAGTGTATGGTCAGATATTCCCACGACCGCTTTAAAAGTATCTTTGAGATTCAGGATCGTTCTTAAGTTCATTTCTTTAAAAGGCGCCGGATAAGCAGACGTGCATTTCAGCAGTGATATCTGATGGTTTCCCATCCTTTTACATGCATTCACTGCTTCTTCAATATCTGATAGCGTGGAGATACCTGTAGAGATTATCACAGGCTTTCCTTTCGATGCAATGTATTCTATTAGTGGAATGTCCGTTATCTCAAAAGATGCAACTTTATAGGCTGGGACGTTCATCTCTTCAAGGAAGTCAACTGCTGTTCTGTCAAAAGGAGATGAAAAAACTATAAGTCCTAACTCTTCTGCCAGTTCTTTGAGTTTAGGTTGCCACTCCCATGGAGTGTATGCTTCCTTGTATAGTTCGTAAAGTGTTTTCCCATCCCAAAGGGTATCCTGTTTGATCTGGAAGTATTCGTTGTCAGAATCTATGGTAATCGTATCCGGAGTATATGTCTGAAGTTTAACAGCATCTGCTCCGGATTCTTTTATGGCTTTTATGGTATCAACAGCCAGATCAAAATTCTGAAGATGATTGGCTGAGAGCTCTGCAATTATGAAAACTGGATTGTCATTTCCTATATTTCTCTTTCCAATTTTAATTTCCATGTAGTTTTTCTCCCTCTATTATTCCCATAACAATCATATCATACCAATTGCCATTTTTTAAAACAAATTCCTTCAATCGGCCCTCTTCTTTAAATCCGGATCTTCCATAGAAATTTATTGCATGCTCATTTTCATCCATTACTTCAAGTTTCAATGTGTGGAGTTTAGCAATGTCAAAAGCTATTTTTTTTAGACATTCAATTAGTAAATTTCCTTTTCCTTTAAGTTTACAGTAAGGGTTTGAATATATTCCTAGATAAGCGTTTTTATTTCTCAAATCCACCCTATTTAAAGAAATTACACCTATGAAATCGTGTTCTTTTTGAACGATCCAATAGAAATTTTTAAAATCATGTATTAAATCATCAAGAAATTCACCATGTTCTTCTGGAGATATGATGCTGTCTGAATACATCCATCTTCTAATAGTTTCATGGTTCCTGCAATTTCTTGTGATATCTTTTTCTTCTTGGGAAAGGTTCAGAAAATTTTTTACAAGCAAATCATCAAAAAGGAAATTTTGTTGTAAATCGAGCATCTGCAAACTCCCATAGTTTTTATATATATATGCTTTTGAAACAGGTAATTACATTGTATTTACAATATATTTAAAAATTCTGGGATTTAACTGCCGAAAGGTGGCAATATTAATTTCTCTCTTTATTTTATAATAATACTGCTTTCTTTTAGAACAATTTGGTTATTTGTAAAACAAATTCTTTTTTAACCGGGTTTGCTTATTTATCTACCATATTGTCCAGCCACCATCAATTACGACATTTGCGCCGTTTATGTAATTAGAAGCATCTGATGCAAGCAGCAGAATTGTACCCTTTAAATCATCTGGACGTCCTATTCTCTTTAATGGAACTTTTTCTTCAAGTTTTTTTATGAACTCTTTGTCCTTTTGGACATATGGATTTGGGAATGGGCCTGGAGATATTGAATTTGAACTTATTCCAAATTTACCATACACTGCTGCTACGTATTTCGTAAATTGTATTATTGCTGCTTTACCAGCACCGTAATTTGGAGGATTGTAAAAGTTATTATTTTCATATATTGATACATCAGGAGAAACCAATCCGTACATTGAAGATATGTTTATTATCTTTCCGGCCTTATTCGCTATCATGTGGGGCAAAACAGCTTTTGTACACCTGTATACTGAACTAACGCTACCATCAATTCCAGTATTCCATTCTTCGTTTGTCATTGAAAGCAGATCTTTTCCAGCTCCGTAGAATGCATTGTTTATCAGGACATCAATTCTACCCCTATTTTGGATTATGGACTCAAAGGCGTTTTTTATGCTTTCATAGTCGGATATATCCAGCTTCAATGAACAGTTGTCGTTTCCAAACTCTTCATTAAGTTTTTGAGATAACTTATCATTTTTCTCAATATCCCTGCTCCCAATTATTAAATTAGCACCATATTCTGCAAGGGCTTCACACATGCTTTCTCCTAAATGGCCACCTCCACCAGTTATTAAAATTACTTTGTCTCTTAGATCAAACATGTTGTTTAATAGCATTAGAACTTCACCATTTCCTTGGGTCAATTATGTTCTCATCAATATTAGCAAATATAGAGGTATCGAAAGGAAAAATATCAAGGGATTTAAAATCTTCGATGTTTTGTTTCAATTGCAGAACTGAATCAACACCAATTATGATCGAATCAATTTCTTCAATCGAGTTAACAAAGCCCAATGCCAGTTTGGATAGGTTCGTGCTATTTTCTTGAGCCAGCTGGTTTAACTTTGTTAAATATTTGTTAGCTGATGTCAGGTTTGGAGGTAAATTATTTACATCCATGAAAACTAATCCCTGCAAAAAAACACTTCTGGAAAATATTGTGAATCCGCGCTCCTTCAATCTTTTGAGGAGCGAATTTTTAAGAAATCTCTGATCCAGAATACTCAGAGGAATTTGTATCGTATCGACTTCAGTTATCTCTATTATTTTTTCAGCTTCTTGGGGTGTATAGACAGATACTCCAATACTCTTAATCAATCCTGAACTTTTCGCTTTGATCAGAATTGGTATCAATTCATCATACAGAGCAATGTCCTGAAAGTCATGAATTAGATAGTTATCAATGCATTCTATTTTCAAATTAGTTAGCGATGTTTGGATCCTTTGGAATATCTCTTGCTCTAAATTACTATGATGAATTTCATTCTTGGCAAGCGGTCCTAACTTGGACGTGATATAACATGATGAATGTTCTTTATTCCTAAGAAAATCACCCAGTATGGTTTCACTATCTCCATAAACACTTGCTGTATCAAAAGATCTAATATTGTTCGTAAATGCAAATTCAAGTATATCTAATGCCTTTTTTTTCTGCGGCTTCCCGATTTTATTATTGATCCCGTAATCTAAACCTAACTGCGCTGTTCCGAGTGTTAATCTTGAAACCATTGGATTTCACCTTTCTCAAAGCATCACTTAGCATTTTTGCGGGAAAGTCATCTTATTTTCAGCAATCCCTATAGTTTTTCTGTTTAACATTTTGATTTATTTCCTTAATATCGGGGTGTTCATCTAAATAATCGATAATTTCTATGATATCTGTATATGAGAGATCTCCAAAGGCCTCGTTTAATTTTAAATAAAGCCTAAAATCTTCTTTTGTATCAATTGTTAATCGTATATCTTCTCTTTCAAGAGCTTTTATTGGACTGACATATTTGACTTTAAAGGATTCCTCATTTTCATATATATAAGGAGTCACATGTTCAATATGGTATTTCTCCTTTCCAAGTTCCCATGACCTTTTTAATGATCGGAAGTTGAAAACTTCACTTCCTGTACCTATTATTATCCCTTTTGAACTAACATAGTCGCAATCATGTTTTATCAGATGATCGACTTGAAATGCAATGAGATCAAGACTCACCAACGGATTATCGGCCGTTATCCTTACGATTATATCTGCATTGTATTCCTTTGCCGCTTGATAATATCTGTCCAATACATTTTCTTCAGACCCTCTAAATATTTGAACGGCATTCTGTAAGGATATTGTTTCAATAATGTCATCTTCCCTTTTAGTGGTTGTAGCAACAATTAATTTATTAAAAAACTTTAAATTTTTAACGCGGCATAATAATATTTCCAGAACTGTTTTATTGCCAATTTTTTTTACAACTTTACCAGGCAGCCTTGTAGACCCTGTTCTTGCTTGAATTATTCCAGCAATATTCATTAATAGCAACTCTGAGCGGTCATGTATCTATAAAGAATGAATGATCTTCAATATTGATGACACCACATACTCAACATCTTCCTCGGTCATTTCAGGGAACAAAGGTAATGTAATAATATGTTTGAATACATCCTCAGTCACAGGATAGTCTTTTTTGCTGAAACTGAAGTTCTCAGCGTAATAACTGTGACGATAAGCCGGGATATAGTGGAGATTTACTCCAATATTCTCTTTTCGCATGTACTTGAAAAATTCATCTCTGTTTATTGATTTATCAAGCAGGATCGTGTAAATGTGCCATCCATGTCTTATTTTTTCTTTCGTTATAGGGAGGCTTATTAATTCAATATCCTGGAGGAGTTCCTTGTAATATAATGCGATTTCATTCCTCCTTTCAATAAATCCATCGATCTTCCCCAGCTGGGAAATTCCAAGGGCTGCCTGAATATCTGTCATCCGATAATTCCGGCCAAGCATTTTCATATCGTATGCCCATCCTGCATCGGGTCCATAACGTGACACTGCATTTCTGTCTATACCATGGCTATGGAGCATCCTTGCTTTTTGTGCCAGTTCCAGATTGTTCGTAACTACAGCTCCCCCTTCTCCTGTAGTTATTGGTTTCACAGGATGGAAACTGAAGGCTGTAAGATCCGCAAAATTACCTACTTTTTTCCCATGATAACTGGCTCCAAGGGAATGACATGCATCTTCTATCAGGTAGAGGCTATGTTCATTGGCGATTTCCTGTATTTCTTCGATTTCACAGGGATGACCTGCATAGTCCACATATAGTATTGCCTTAGTTTTTGGTGTAATCCTTTTTTTGATATCTTCTGGATCGATATTACGAGTATCTCTTCCAATATCTGCAAAAACAGGCCTCAGACCGTTGTACAGCAGTGCATTGCTTGTGGCGACAAATGTAAAGGGAGTAGTAATAACTTCTGATCCCTTTGGTAAGTCGAGTGAAGCTACGGCAACATCCAGGGCACTGGTACCGCTGTTCATTGCAATTGCATGTTCAGATCCTACATAGTCACAGAGAGCATTTTCAAATTCAGATATCTTTGGTCCAGTGGTTAACCAATCACTTCTCAGGACCTTTATAACCTCTTCAATATCTTCATCATCTATTGTTTGATGCCCATAAGGAATCATAACGCAACCTCATAGGGAATTGTATCCTCTTTGTTCTCAGGGTTTTTACTGAAAACTATCACACTGGCTTCAGTGTTTGAAATGTTCTTTACTGAATGAGCCACCAATGGTGGGATGTAGATCAATTCATATGTCTCTGATCTTGAATCCAGCACGATCTCTTCATACTCGCCGGAAACCATGTCCTTTAAACATAATTTGATCTTCCCGGCAGCCAGAGCTAACCATTCCTCTTTACTTTTATGATAATGGTTGGCTCTGGACTTCATGGGTTCGATAGATACCACATAAGAATGCACACAATTGAAGGGCTCATCTTCATAATTCATTGATATGAGTTCAGAAAGCCATCCATCATCTCTTCTGTGTTTTACCCGTGTCAATTTATCGTATAACATGGCTACATCATAACATTTTTTTCAGTTGTTCGCTTGTAAGCCATTTGTCGTTAATATCGCTTGAATATCTGAAATTATCAGGAAGCTCCTTTCCAGAGGGGGTATTTTCTCTTTTCCAGAATGAGAACTCCGGCTCGATCACAAAGTGGTCAGGAAATTCTTTCACATGCCTGGATTCGTCCTCTGTGATCATAATTTCATGTAGTTTTTCCCCAGGCCTGATACCAGTAAATTCTTTAGTTGCTTCTGGGGCTATTGCTTCTGCCAGATCCGTTATTTTCATACTGGGTATTTTTGGAACGAAAATTTCTCCTCCACGCATCTGCTGGATCGAGTTGAGTACAAAACGAACACCCTGGTCAAGAGTCAACCAGAAACGTGTCATTCTTTCATCAGTAATTGTCAGAACACCGCTTTTCTTCTGTTCGTTGAATAAAGGTATCACACTTCCCCGACTGCCGATAACATTTCCATATCTCACGCAGCTAAATCTGGTTCTTCCTTTGCCGGTATAGGTATTTCCCTGAACGAACAGTTTTTCAGCAACCATTTTTGTCGCTCCGTAAAGGTTTACAGGATGCACAGCTTTATCTGTACTGATAGCCATCACTTTTTCAACAGAATTGTCAATAGCTGCGTCAATTACATTCACTGATCCATCGATGTTGGTTTTAATAGCCTCGATAGGATTATACTCACAGGCAGGTACCTGTTTCAATGCTGCTGCATGGACCACAATGTCTATTCCGTTCATTGCACGATATAGCCTGTCCCGATCCCTTACATCACCTATCAGGAATCTGAGGCGTTTGTCATTGAATTCCTGTTTCATTAGGTACTGATTGAATTCTCCTCTGGAATATATTCTCAGGCTGTTCGGATTGAATTCCCTAAGCACGATCTCAGTGAATTTTTTACCGAAAGAACCGGTTCCCCCCGTGAGAAGTACATTTTTACCATCGAATAAGGATAGATCAATTTTGCTTTGCATGCTTTTACCAACTTTGGAATGTGATTATGTACACTTATAATGGGCATTTTATATATAAAGTTCATTTTGATTGTAGTTCCTTTAGCTGTTTTCATTTCCAGATCAAACTTTGCTTTCAGCACAGGATCTTGGATCCGGCTTAAAAAACTGAAGTCACTGTCAATCATTCTTTATGTTACTGATGTGTCATCTTTTTCTTGAAAGTTGTAGATCCATGTCGCAATAGAGGTAAAAATGAGTTCATTCAAATAAGTTTTTTCACAGGGCAGGAACCATGTATATTTATATATCTACAACCTTAAATAAATCACCGATTCTTCGTTCCAGATAGAGGTCTGATTGATAGTGGATGCAAAAATTGCAATAACAATTCGTTCATTTTCGGCAACACAATTGTTGTCATTGTCACTTCGTGACATTGGGGAAATATCATATATTAATAACACTGGTAAACGTCTTAATGAGGAAGATCTGTGTTCTATACTTACAAATGTGGAAGGCGTTATTGCGGGTACTGAAAAGTTTACGAGACGTGTGTTTGAATCCTCTCCAAATCTACGTGTTATCTCTCGTGTTGGTACAGGAATTGATAATATTGATATGGAAGCCGCAAATGAATATGGCGTTTCGGTCATGAACACTCCCAACTCACCTGTTTTATCAGTTGCAGAGCACACTATCGCATTGATATTTGCTGTATTAAAGCGAATAGCTATATATAACGAAAATATGCGTAAAAACGATTATTCGGTTGATTCCGGTTTCTTGCTCGCAGGCAGAATTGTGGGCATTATCGGTCTTGGCAGAATAGGACGAAAGGTTGCTGAAATGTTGGAGATGCTGGGATGCAATATTTATTATTATGATCCTTTTTTGCCGGATGACTTTAGTACAAAATGGATAAGAATGGATAAATTAAACAGTCTTCTCCAAATTGCTGACATTGTGACTTTGCATCTGCCTCCGCTCTCAGAAGGCAAACCAATAATGAGCAAAAAAGAATTTGAACACTGTAAACATGATATGATCTTGATCAATACTTCACGTGGTTCACTTATAGATGAAGATGCTCTTGCACAAGCAATTGAAGAAGATAAAATATGGGGGGCAGGTTTAGATGTGTTCCCGGTAGAACCATATAGCGGAAAATTGCTTGAATACCCACAGATCGTCACAACGCCTCATGTTGCGTCCAATACTATTGAATCAAGACAAGAGATGGAAAAAGAAGCGATTAGCGGATTAATCACTAAATTAAGGGATCTATAATGAATAAAGCACTGGTTACCGGTGGGAATGGCTTTCTAGGACATCATATTGTCAGGGAATTGTCAAACAGAGGGATAGAAGTAATTGTTTATGATATTGCTAAATCCTCTTTCATGGATGAGATGTCTGAAATCGGACCTATACAATTTATTGAGGGTAATATCCTTGATAGCTCAAAACTGGAATCTGCTATGGAAGGATGTGACACAGTTTTCCATACAGCTGCGATTGCAAATCTGGAGGATGCATTAAAGCATCCTGTAGAAACAATGGAAGTAAATGTGATGGGTACATTACATTGTCTAGAAGCTGCAAGAAAACATAAAGTAAATCGTTTTGTGTTTGCAAGTTCAGTTTATGTAAGTGGTAATTGGGGTTCCTTTTACAGAATTTCGAAGCAAACAGGTGAATCTCTTTGTAAAACATATTCAAATGAATTCGGTCTTGATTTTAGCATTATAAGATATGGGAGCTTATATGGAAGGGAAGCAAACAATTGGAATTTCCTGTATAGTGTCTTAAAGGAGCTTCTGTTAAGTAAACAATATACATATTATGGTTCTCCTGATTCTTTACGAGAGTACATTCACATAAATGACGCTGCCCGTGAAACTATTAATATTGCCAATAACAGTGATTTTAGAAATAGATCCGTATTGATCACCGGGCACCAGAAGATGTCCCATAAGGAGTTTTTCAATATGATACAGGAAATCCTGGGCGAAAAACTGACTATTATTTTTGAAGATAGCGATAAAAATAGTCACTACAAAATAACTCCTTATTCTTTTGAGCCAGACATTCCGCTCCGGATCAATCTTTCAACATATATTGACATAAATGAAGGAATTCTTGATTGTTTGCGAGAGGTACAAATGGAGATTGAAAATGGCAAGCAAACTAAAACTAAATGAAAAACATACTCTAAAGTATAAGTTGCGGACCCATACATTAACTATTGGTTCATGGATCACGATCGGTGATCCTTCAATTGCTGAAATTATGGCCAAAAGCGGTTTTGACTGGCTCACTGTGGATATGGAACACAGTGCTATCACATTACATGAGGCACAGCAGTTGATCCAGGTGATTGAACTCTCTGGTTGCGTTCCACTTGTCCGAGTTGGAAATAACGATCCCAATCTTATAAAACGCGTAATGGATGCAGGTGCCCACGGTGTTATAGTTCCAATGGTGAATAATGCAAAAGATGCCGAACTTGCAGTTAAAGCTGTTAAATATCCGCCGATCGGTACCAGAGGTGTAGGGCTTGCAAGAGCTCAGGGATATGGCGTGGATTTTGAAAAATATAAATACTGGGTTGAAAGAGAAAGTATTGTTATTGTCCAGATAGAACACATTGATGCAGTAAATAATATTGAAGAAATTATCCTGACAGAAGGAGTAGATGGTTTTATCATAGGGCCTTATGATCTGTCGGGTTCTTTAGGCATTCCCGGAGAATTCAATGATCCAAAAGTGACAAAGTCTCTGGAAAAGGTCAAGAAAGCAGCTAAAAAGGCAAATATTATTTCCGGATTTCATGTAGTACCTCCTGAAATAGATTTGTTGGAAGCCAAGATCGAGGAAGGATATCGTTTCCTGGGATATAGTCTGGATAGCTTGTTTTTGGCAGAAGCGTGCAGAACAGATCTGGATAAGATCCATCGGATAAACAAACAGTAGATTTTATTTTATTGGTACACCAGCCATAAAGGATGAACGGATTATGAGGAACAATTTTTCTGTAACTGCACTACTACCAATGAAAGGGCATAGTGAACGAGTACCTTCAAAAAATACAAGGATCTTCGGGAAAGACCCTCTTTTTTTTCATATACTCAGAAGTTTAGAGTCCGCAAAATATGTAGATCAGATTCTTGTGGATACAGACAGCCTGCAAATTATTTCTCTGTTAAAGCAGAATTTCCCAAGGGTCAGTATAATAGAAAGGCCAAAACATTTATTGGGAGATAAAGTTCCCATGAACTCTATCATTGAACACGACATCCAATATATCAAAACCGATCATTTCTTACAAACCCATGCTACTAATCCTCTCTTAAAGCCAGATACTATAGACTATGCGATTAAGTGCTATTTTGAGGGTTTGAATGAAGGTTTTGATTCTGTCATGGGAGTTACAAAATATCAGACAAGGTTCTATGACCATAACAAGATCCCCGTAAATCATGATCCTCAGATAATGCTTCCCTCTCAGGATATGCTTCCTTTATATGAAGACAATTCTAATTTTTATATTATTTCAATTGATAATTTCATGGCAAACAAAAAACGTGTGGGGAAGACTCCTCTTTTTGTAGAGGTACCTAAAATTGAATGTATAGATATCGACGAACCGGAAGATTTCATAATTGCTGAAGCTGTATATGATTTTATTCTGAATAAAAATATCAATTGATTTTGAACCTATTAAAATCTATATTTTTAAAAATGCATCCTATCTTATTTAATATTTGCAAAGAGAGTGAAGTGGAAGATTATGTCGTTTGAAAATTTCCGGATGATCACAGAAAATATCGAAGGATACGAAGAATTTAATATAGACCGGGAATGGTACAAAAACAGAAAAAAGGGCTTATCTGCGGTAATACGATGCTATGGTGACGAAAGATGGATCGGTCCATGCATAGAAAGCTGTCTACCACTCTTCGATGAAATAGTTGTGGTGATCGTGCAGGTAGAAGGGGATAGAACTGAGAGTATTGTCAGGAGTTTTAAGTCACCAAAAATAAGAATATATAACTATCCATTTGGTCTGGATCAGGTAAAAGCACCTGTCTATAAAAACCGGATTCGACGAAAGATCGATGCTCTGTCGGAGCTATTTGTTTCGCCTTATTATAAACGAGGATCATTGCATACGATAAGTTATTTAACTAACTTCGGGATGTCTAAAACTACTTTTTCGCATGTGGCTCCTCAATGGGATGCCGATCATATACTAAGGCCTGAATTCGCGACAGAGGATTTTAAAAAATTTATTCTATCTAAAGAGCATATCCGGGTTGCAGGTTATAATGTAGTAACTGAGGACTATAAATACTTGTCAGAAAAATCTCCAATACACAGTAGCCATCCCCGGTTTTATAAAGCTGACCAATATTTGTACTTTGCCGGGAATAAGTATCTTTTAGATATAGTATCTTACCGTTCATCAATGGTCCAACTGAAAATGCTGGAGAATTATTTTCTTTTTCCGATTCAACAGATACAGTGCATGAAAAATTTGTTGCTTCATAAGGATGTGGTGTACGAAGAGCCAATTTATTTCCATACCAAATTTCTTCGTTCACAAAAAGAAATAGAACATGATACACGGTTTTTGAATGAGGAGTATCACCGGCAATTTAAGGAAAGTACCAAAAAAGGACAAAGATTAAATGTCAATGTACCGGATTCTGCTTTTAAGACACCCGAGGATTATTTGCGAAACTAACTTTTTTAAAAAAGCAAATACATCAGGAAAGGTAAGTCTTGCTGAGTGTTTCACGAATTGCAGACACTTTCATACACTGCAATTGTTTCTTTGGCAGTTTTCTTCCAGGAAAACATCTTTGCCCGTTCTAAGCCTCTGCTTACTATATCCTCTCTCAAGCCTTCGTCTGTAAGGATCTCGTACATGCTATCGGTCCATTCATTGATATTGTGGGGGTTTGCCAGAATTCCAGCATCTCCTACAACTTCCGGTAAAGCACCAACATTGGACACGATAACAGGGCAGCCACAAGCCATAGCTTCTAATGGCGGAAGACCGAATCCTTCATACCAAGAAGGACGTATATAAAGCTCCGCTGTATTATACAGTCTCAACAATTCTTCGTCGGAGACCCTCCCTGCAAAAATTATTTCTTTTTCAAGTCCCAGTTCTTCCATCATTTTTTCGAGTTTTGCTCTTTGCAGTGGGTTAACATTGCCTGTACCGAAAATGACTAATTTTATCTCAACTCCCCTTTTTCTTAGTCCGTAGTACATTTCAATAATGTCTGTACGGATATTATCAGATAGGATAAACGGGGAGTTAATGTACTCAGGTATTTCCATTCCTACTTGCTTAAATCTTTCATGGGGTGCTGAATAAATTATTTCTATTCTATCTTCGGGTATTTTCAGGAATTTTATCATATCTTTTTTTGTATTTTCAGATACTGCTATGAACTTATCGACCCTCTCTCTTATTGCAAAAAGAGTACTTCGCCACAACATGTCGTGTGTCCATATCTTTGGGTTGTTGTATATTTTTGTCTGGAATGAAGGGAGAAACTTGTATAGATCATGAATTGTCATTACTTTTTTAAATCCCTTCTGAAGAAACAGTGGGTTGTGAAAAGGAGTAGGTGATGGATTATGAACTAGATCTATTTCATTCTCTTTTATTAAGGAGGGTAGTTTCAGTGCATCAGTAAGGGTTGTTTGCAAGAATCTTGTAGGTTTCACTGAATACAAAGGTGCTATGATCTCATTCATGTTCTTGTATAAAGGATCATTGCTCTTTTGATAGTGGATCAGATAAAAATCATGCTCGTGTTCTATATTTGGAATGTTGTTCAGGATATATTTAAGATAATTCGGTATCCCCGATTTCTCTTCTATATCCATAACTTCGGTTATGATCCCAATTTTCATAAAATCCATTTTCCATACTATTTTTGCATTCAATAGATTATCTCAGAACAGCAACTTCGCTCATTTACATATGGCGATAGAGGTGATAGATCTTACAAAGTAATCTGTTTTTGGCCATTTTAAAGATAGGCAATTTAGAGATCAGATCATTTTCTCGACTCAAAGTAACAAGAGCATAATAAAACTCCAGTTCTTCATTATTTAATTCATCTGTACGGATATAACATCCACCATAGCGGTATTCATCATAATTGTCATTGAGTAAATGACCTTTATCTTTTAACATTTTTTCAAATTCCGTATTTGGGAATGGAGTAGCCAAGGAAAAGCCTGAGGAGCTATTCAGTTGCTTCTGCAGATTCACAGTGTCCATGATCGTTTTTTCATTTTCACCAGGTAAACCTATCATAAAAAAAGCTAACGAGTCTAAGCCAGCATCATGGGTAAGCTTGAAAGCTCTCTTGACTTCATCTATGGTCAACCCCTTTTTCATCGTGTCCAACATATTTTGATTTCCACTTTCTACTCCATACAATATTTGTTTAAAGCCTGCATCTTTTGCCAGTTTCAGAAGTTCTTCATCAACCAGGTTCTTGTTAGCTCTAAAAGGAGCCTGATACGTTATATTTTTGTTTAATTTGTTATCTATGATGAGATTAAGGATTTCTTCAATCCATTTTCTCTTAAAATTGAATGTATCGTCCTGAAAATATATGTCTGAAATGCCATATTGCTCATGCAACCATTTTATTTCCTCAACGACTTTCCGAGGATCTCTAAATCGTACTTTATGTCCAAATACGGATTTGTTACAGTAGATACAATGAGAAGGGCAACCACGTGATGCCATTATATACATTGATTTATTCCCGCTGCCCGCTATTCCCACATATTTTTCTATGTCAACAAGATCCAATTTTGGTAATGGTATGTGATCCAGGTTTTCCGCAAATGGCCTTGGTTCATGTATTTTGTTTTTATAACAAATGCCTTTTATAGAATTAAGATCGTTCCCTTGGGCAATTTCAAGGAACGTGAATTCACCTTCACCTATAACCGATACGTCTAATTGTGGAATTTCATCGAATATCCTTAGTCCTATTGATGATGGATGGGGTCCCCCAATGACAGTTAATAATCCCGGATCCGCTTCTTTAGCTACATTTATTATTTTCCTGGCAAACTTGGTTTGGAATGTATTTTCTGTCACTCCTAATATATCAGGGGAGAAAGACTCTATTATAGCTTTTAAGTCCGATATGCTTACATTTTCAGCTGTCATGTCCACAATTTTAACATCGTGTCCTTGATCGTAGCACATTGTTCCAATCAAAACCAAAGCTCCAGATGGGTATCTTTTCTTCATCCCTTCATGGAAATCATTCTGTGGAGGATCAACTAGTAATATTTTTTTGCTTTTGTCCATACCTTTCCCCTCATGAACTTAATTCTAGCGTATAATTCTATCTGGCGGTTTCAAACTTTCTCTAAAAACCTTGTGAATGCATGCTTAGCTGAAATAAGTAAAAACATCTGCTTGTCAAACAATTTTGGTTTTCTCACGCCCACAAGCATACTTTTTCTAAAGTGTTCTCCTTCTAGGTGCAATCTCACAAAATGAAAGAGATTATATCCTCTTGGAGACAGTATTTCTTTCATTGTTTTCCTATTTATGTAATACACGTGTGTTTTATCATCTGTCCAGTTTGCAGGGCATAGGTCGAAATCAAGACATTCTACTATCACGTTATTGCTGACACGTTCCAATTCATTTAATAATATTTCCGGGGTTTCTGTGTGTTCAATAATATCAAGTGCAAAAGCGACATCAAAAGATTTGTCTTTAAAAGGTAAATGATGGAAATCTCCACGAATATCGGGCTTTTTCAGTGCATTCATATCAATATTGATCGCATTTTTCAGATATAGCCCACCAGATCCAACGTTTAAAATCCTGTTTTCTTTATAATGTTTGATTAAAAATGCTTTTCTAGGTTCAATGTTTCTTAATGTCATCTCATTCCCTTGCCATATCCTTGCTTCTATTAAACGCCCATTTCTATTTCAGACAAAACTGTTTTCTCTTGTTTTCCCGCTCAGAGATTTATTGCTGTAATGGCTTCACTGTCTGTAGAATTTATTCCACAACTCTTTAATTCAATTTAATTTATCTTATACGTTTCCAGAATTTTGTCAATTTGCGTGTTGTATTTTAAAAGCATATTTTCGTACAAATAATTCCCTGAGAATACATCCCTGTAAAGTTTTTCCAGATACGCGTCATCTATAAAATATTCTCCCTTCAGTATTTTTTCACACTGAGTTATCAATTCCTTCCGTGATGAAGCTTTAAATGAAACACCATCGTAGATCGATGTTGCATTTTGAAGCACTTCCTTCCATTTGTCATAAAAGATGACAGGTTTTCGCTGCAATATAGGTGATATTAATACTGTTGATGATGCTGCCAAACAAATATCTGCTTTTGCTAATAGAATATTTGTATCTGTGTCGTTCCCAAACTGTTTTATGGATCTTCTCTTATCATTGACAATGAAATCATCCAGAGGAATGTCAAATACGTCACGTGGGTGATGTTTTACCCACACTTCGAGATCAGGAAAATAGTTGACAAGTGACAAAATATCCTGATGCATTCTCTTCTTATACTCAAAATTATTTGTCAAGTCATACGTAAAAATATCCATCAAGTACAACAACACTTTTTTATCAGCAGGCTTTGTAACCGTTGGTCCATATACATCCAAGGCACAAGATTCCAGATAATTGATCCATTCAATGTCAAATCTGGGATCACCCAGATAAAAAGTAGATCTTATGCCCTCCATATGGTGAAGTGATGATAATTCCTTTTCGGAACCCAGAAACAGGAAATCAGGTCTAAATGGATCTTTTAACTTTTCAATACGCAATTTATTTTTCGGGTCTATGTTTGGTTTTGAAATGGGTTGAGGGCCATGTGGCATCATGACGATTGGAATTTTCCTTTCCCTGGCAGTTTTCGCAAATCTTAATAGTACCAGGTTCATGGGATCTATTTTACCTGTATAGGCATCTATAAACCTGTTTATGGGTTTTGAATCGATCAATGATTCATCAGCTGTTCTTTGATCGATAATTACTAGGTCAATATTATTTGAGTCAATATATTTATTTATATTTTTCTGTGTCAACAAAAAAATTGAAGAAATTACGTGGTATCTTAAAAAAGAATAATGCAAAAATCTCAGAACCGTATTCAACGGAGATTTTATGAAACCTGCAGTCATTTGTTTAATTCTTTTTGATCTACTGTCAGTTTTCTCTCCCTCTTTGAGATGAGTCAAAACAAACAGATGTATTTTATTGAGCAAATTATTTATTTTTCCAAAATGACAGATGTCCATCATAGAATCAAGTTCAATGGAATTCGAAGTGCAAATGTATTTATGTAATTTGTTTTTCAATATCCCGTCCTTGGTATAGAATGCAAGGATCTTCGTGGATATGTCCCGATCTTTTTTGTAATTTACAATAAGTGGCAGAAAATGATCAAAATCGTTATTGTGATGTGCAATAAACAATATCCTCTTTTTTACCATCCTTTTCTCCATGGGCTGTTGAATATTATATGTATTTCTATTTATTAAAATATATGTTGTAAAATCTTATGGAAAATTGAGCAATTTCGTGCTGACTTGCTTCCTCACCATCCCATGGTTGCAAAACTATAATGCTTTTTTTAACGATATACATAAAATCTCATTGATAAGTATAACGCTTTCAATTGACATTCCCAATATCCATAACTAATCTGCATATGAAGAAATAAAAATCACATCGATGTCATCCGATGAATTTATTGTGGTGGGAAGATCTATATCGAGCAATTCATTGAATCCAAATTCCCAAAGATTATTATACAATAAACCTAAGACTGCAATATACAACGAGTGAAGGATTTTGTATTTCCTCTTTAAAGCTTAAGTCTGATGTGTTCAAATACTATAATCGGTACATAGCAATGTTACTAAATAATAAATGCCCTCTGATCATACTGGATTTCGATGGAGTTATTTTAGAATCAGTTGAAGTAAAGACTGAAGCTTTTAGACGATTGTTTTCATTTGCACCTGGACATGTTGAAGAAATCGTCAATTTCCATAGGGAAAATGGGGGTATGTCAAGATTTGAAAAGTTCAGATATTTCTACAGAAATGTGTTAAAAGAGCCATTGTCTGATGAACAGTATGAATATTTATGCAATAGATTTTCGGAATTAGTACTTGACGGGGTTTTGAACTCTCCTTTTGTTCCAGGGAGTATAGATTTCTTACAATACTTTTCAGCTAGAACATCCTTATTTTTAGTTTCTGCAACTCCCTTTACGGAATTGGACAAAATATTAACGCAAAGGGATCTGCATCATTATTTTAAGGCTATTTACGGCTCTCCCCGACCAAAACAAGAATGTATTGCAGAAATATTATCTGATACAGTTTGTCCGGAGGATGATGCTATCTTTGTAGGTGACGCATTGAACGATTATAAAGCTGCAAAAACTGCCGGTGTACGTTTTATAGGCAGGGTGAGATCTGGCAGCACTAATGTTTTTATAGAGAAAAAGGATGTTGAAATTGTGGTCTCTGATCTGGAAGAATTGAGGTCATATCTGGAGGGATTGTATTGCTGATACCTATCTCATATGCTCTGAATAAGGACATCCCATTGTATCCCGGCTCCCC
>NZ_JBFXHJ010000001.1:0-66200 GCF_050177135.1 Methanomethylovorans sp. | reverse complement strand
GTATGTCCTCTTCCGTAAGTTGTGCTCCGTCGTTGAGCATGATAAAAGCACCTACTATCTCCCCGTATTTTGTGTCAGGGATACCCACTACCTGTGCATCCTTCACTCCATCGATTGTATACAGGAACTCCTCTATCTCTCTTGGATAGATATTCTCACCACCGCGGATGATCATATCCTTTATGCGGCCCGTGATCCGGTAGTAGCCGTTCTCATCACATGTGCCCAGATCTCCGCTATGCAGCCAGCCATTTTTATCGATCGCTTTTTTTGTTTCTTCAGGCATTTTATAGTAGCCTTTCATCACATTATAGCCGCGGCAGCATATTTCCCCGATGGTATTCGGAGGTAGCGGCTCATATGTTTCCGGGTCCAGCACTGCGGCTTCCACATGAGGGAACACTGTCCCTACAGTCGCCACTCTCAGTTCTATTGGATCATCGGTTGTGGTCTGGGTAATTCCGGGAGACGATTCCGTCAGACCATACACAATTGTAATTTCCTTGCAGTTCATTTCATTTATTACCCTTTTCATGGAATCAATAGGGCAGGTTGAACCAGCCATTATTCCCGTACGCAAGGAAGAAAGATCGAACATCTTGAACATCGGATGAGTGTATTCGGCGATGAACATCGTGGGAACTCCATACAAAGCCGTACATTTTTCTTTCTGAACAGCTGCCAGTACCATAAGAGGATCATAAAGCTCGAGCATCACGAGAGTTGCTCCATGGGTAAGGACAGCCATTACTCCCAGAACTATTCCAAAGCAGTGGAATAGCGGTACTGGGAGGCATAAACGGTCATTAGAGGTAAACTTCTGCCGATCTCCAATCGAAAGACCATTGTTCAGGATGTTTTTGTGTGTCAGCATGACCCCTTTTGGAAAACCTGTTGTACCTGATGTGTACTGCATATTCACTACATCGTTACGGTCAAGTGACTCCTTGATCCTTTGAAATTCCTCCTCGTTCCCATGTTTTCCGAGCAGCAGGATCTCAGCACTGTTATACATGCCCCGGTGTTTCTCCTGGCCAATGAATATAACGCTCTTAAGGAACGGGAACCTCTCACTGCGCAGTTTACCACGCTGCTGTGTTTTAAGCTCAGGTACGAGTTCGTACATGATATCTATATAGTTCACATCCCTGAACCCATCGATGATCGCCAGAGCTTTCATGTCGGACTGCTTTATGACATATTCGACTTCGTGGCTCTTGTATGCGGTGTTTACCGTGACGAGCACGGCTCCGATCTTGGCAGTGGCGAACATGAAGGTCAGCCAGTCAGGGACATTTTTAGCCCATATTCCTACATGATCGCCTTTTCCAATGCCTATAGCCAGCAATCCTTTGGCAAATGTGTTCACACGTTCATCAAATTCCTTGTAGGTGAACCTCAGATCCCTATCAGGATATACCATGAATTCCCTGTCTGGATCATTAGCCACCACATTCTCTAAAACCGTGCCTAAGGTATCTTCTATAAACGGCATATCATATCCCCCTTCGATCTAAACTTTTTCATTCACTTCCTATCTTCGGTGATCAGATGTTCCTGGAGCTTTTTCCTTATGTCATCAGGTATCGGAACAGATCTCTTGTTCAGGAAATCATAGTGAACTGTCACAGCCTGCCCTTTTGCTTTCAGTCCCCCTCTTTGCCAGGCTTCCTGACCTATCGTGAAAGAAGAATTGCCGATCCTTACAATAAATGTACGGATCTCCACGTCCTCACCATAGTACATTTCTCCAAGGTAATCGAATTCGGTCCTTGCAAGGATAAGCTTCCATTTCTCATAGCTTAGACTAAGGTCGGGTGTAAAGAGACGGAAGACGGGATTACGAGCTTGTTCTAGCCATTCAGAGATAGCGATATTGTTAATATGTCTCAGGCCATCCGCATCTCCGAACCTTGGGGTGACTGTTGTTGTGAACATCTGAACTACCTTCTTTAGAGGGGAGTGTACACTACTGCAAGGATCTGTGCCTCCTGCTCCCCTGCTGCATGCACATGATGAGGGATCACAGAATCATAATAGATACTATCTCCCACGTTGAGAGTGTACTGTTCTTTTCCGTACATGATCTCTATCTGGCCTTTGAGCACATAGATGAACTCTTCTCCTTCATGCGCTGAGAGATTGATCTCTGCACATCCTAGGGGGTGGACATCTATGAGGAAAGGTTCCATATGCCGATCTAATTTGTTAGATGCCAGGGATGAGAATTCCAGTATGCTTCTTTGGGGGGTTTTGCAATTGCCAGAGAACCTTACGATCTGTTCGGCCCGTCCGGTCCTTGCAACTACAGGTGTGTTCTGTGTTGCATCATCAAGGAAAGTACCCAGACGCACTCCAAGTGCACGGGCTATTTGTAAAAGGGGTGTCAATGAGGGTATAAGGGCACCATTCTCAAGCTGTTGTATAAGTTCCACACTGCTGTGACTTGCTTCTGCCAGCTCTTCGACTGACATTTCCCGTGCTTCGCGCAACTGACGGATCTTGTTACCGACTAGGTTCTTCTCTGACATGTTCCTACCTCTTCTTGTTAGAATGTACTGGTTTGAAAGCATACGCAATGGTGAGTTAAAAAATTATCCATTTAAACAGCGTTTGCGGGGCTTTTATCAAAATAAATAAGTTGAAAAAGAGTATAGAGATCTATTGAACTGCCCTCTGATACAAGTTACCGGTCATTCCAATGTCCTTCTGAGTAACACTATCACAGGTTCAAAAATCAGATGCTCCATTAAGCATTTCAAATAGCAGGTACAGTTTTTTCGTCCAATGCACCGTCTTTCCGGGATCTCTTGAAGTTTAGTATGAAAGCAGCACCCGAAGGTACGTTGTCTTTCACATCAATGGAGCCGTATCTGTCCATTATAACCCGGGCTATGTAAAGGCCCAGGCCAGTGTTGCCTTTTTTTCCGTGTCTGAAACCTTCTTTGAAAATATATTGTTTGATCTCAGCCGGTATCCCAATACCATTATCAGCTATCCTCATGCTGCATGCTCCGTCATTTTCCAGATTTACAGTTATATCTATCTTAGTGGCATGCCCATGGTCCACAGCGTTCTTGATAACATTATCCATTACGGAATAAAGCCCTTCATCAGCCATCACTATGCAATTATCCTTTATGTCTATTTCAATGGGATGGTTTTTTGAGACCTCGGATATCACTTTATGGAGATCATACGGTTTAAGTTCCAATTGATTGGCGATAACATTCTCCAGTTTTCCCATTTCACGTATACGATTAAAGCTACGGTTAAGTGCCTTATGGGACATTTCCAGGTATTCTTTGTCATTATTTTCTTTAAAGGCATCCAGGGACATGGAAAGGACTATGAGGTCATTGGAGATATCATGCCTGAGGATCTTATTGATGACCATGAGCATTTCAGTAAGGTTTTCCTGAGATCTTTCTAATTCTTTACTTTTTGTTATGTCCTTGCTGACTATCACTATCTCACCGGAAGAGAGCCTGTAAAGATATAGCTCCCGCCAGCCTTCAATACGGCTGTCACGGTAGTATAGTTCTGGAATTACGATCTGGTCCCCGGTTTCCCATACTCTGTGAATGACATCCATAAGCTTACTTTCGTGTACAGCCGAATAGACCTCAGTAAAGTTTTTTCCTAGAACTTCGTTTTTATGGATAGAGCTTAACTTCTCAGCAGCAGGGTTTATGTCCTTGAATCGAAAACTTTGGCCTCTGTCCAGGGTTTCGAGTACAGCAACACCACTACTAAGATTTTCAAAAAGCTCCTGGAATCTTTCCTTCTCTTCTCTTAGCATATTGTCTTTCTTGACAATGTCCTTGGACAGAAGGTCATAGGGATGCACAAAAGCCGTCACCACTATTGCCTTGTATATAAAATAGAACGCCAAGAGCTTGAATAAATGTCCGGTAAGGTTAAAGAAACCATACACATCTTTATACAATGTAAAGGCGAGCTCTGCCAGTACTGCAACCGCTATGGATGCTATCAGCATATTAAGTACAAAAGGTTCGAATTGATCTTTTTCCTTCCAGAGCAATCCCAGGGCACCGATGAACATGCCTGCTATCAGGTATTCGCTGTATATCTTGAAAGTTGTTAGTCCTGTATCCTCTATGTAACATGCGGGAAAAGTGTTTGAAAATATGGATACCAGAAGAATAGTTGTTATGATGGCATATATCCCCAGTGTGGAATATGCCTTCAGCTCTTTTTTCATTATCACTGGAGCAACAAGGAAAGTGGCTGCTTCCAGATACCTTGCACCGATCCATAATTGAGTAGGGAGATTTGCATCTTGTGTGGGAAATACTCCCATGCCTTTGTATGCTAATGCATGGAAGAGTTCAATGATCGCGATGAACAAATAAGATATTCCGAGAAAAAGCAGGTAATTGTTCCGAATGGTTCCCTTGGAGAACCAAGTGATCATAAAAAGCATCACGGCTATAATTATGATGGCCATCTCAACAAGAGTGTGGAACAACAGGTAACTATACACGCTGGCAAAATATAAGGCTGTGATGACGATCAAACTGACAATGGCCTCTGAACCAGTAAGGAGCTTCCATTCAGTTTTCAAACCGACCTCCACATTTAAAAAGTTTTATCTCATCACTTCCCCATTTGGAATATTGGTCATGTCTATTATATAACTTATGCATATGAATCAACGCAGCACTTTTTGAGAGCATTAATTGCATATGTCTGTAACCAGATCGGTTTTGTAAAACGTGGGAGAAGATACTGTAAAAAAAGTGTGTCGTAACTAGCTGCATTTTAACCATTTATGTTTCAGCGTTGAGTTCTGTTAGAATAAAAACCGAGTTTTGCTTCACGTTTCATGTGTCATATTGTTGAATATACAGATGTTGCAACTGATCTATGTCAAGTGTGCAAAAGTTGATTATCAAAAGCTCTAAATATAATTAAATCAGTATATTAAGTGAAGTATATTTTTTAAAAACAATTCTATGTCCTCTCTGATAAGGACTGGTGATAAAAATGCAAACCAATCTAAGTAGAAAAATCAATTGTGGAATCATATTGTTACTTCTGGTAATGGTCTCAGGGGTCAGTACTGCCGCCGAAATCAACATGGATTTCGTAAGCAGGCTCGGCGGAGGCATTACCGGGGTCGCAGTTTCAGGCAATTATGCCTACCTTGGACAGGGACAGGATATCGTTGTGATGGATATCACAAATGATGCCGATCCGACAAAAGTAGCAACTTATACTACTGATGGTATCGTTTCAGATATTGTAATATCAGGAACCAACGCCTATGTGGCAGACGACACGGGTGGTTTTTTGATAATCGATATTACTACTCCTTCTTCTCCAACCCTGATCGGCAAATACACAGGAGCAGGTAACGTAATGGGCGTTGCCATTTCAGGCAATTATGCCTACATTAGCTGTCGTGTCGATGGTCTTGAAATTCTAGATATCTCAACTCCTTCTTTGTCGATGACCCGTACAGGTCGCTATGACACTACCGGAAATGCACAGGATGTTGCTGTTTCAGGCCAGTATGCCTATGTAGCAGATGGTGCGAACCTTACTGTTGTAAATGTCAATACTCCAGCATCCCCAACACTTGAAGATTATCTCCCCATTGCGGGTGCAACAAATGATCATGGTGCAATAGATATCACTATATCAGGCAATTATGCCCATGTAGCATGTGGTGCGGTTGGTGTTGCGGTTGTCAACATTACTGATCCTTCCAACGTAGCCCTTGCAGATACCCTTGACACTGGTGGCAACGCAGAGAACATTGCTGTCAACGGGACCTATGCCTATGTTGCAGATGGGACCAATGGCCTTTTGATCCTTAATATTACAGATACTTCTAATATCGCTCTTGCAGCCAATCAGAGCATTGACGGACATTCATATTGTGTTGCTGTCTCAGACAACATTGCCTATGTAGCTTCCGGTTTCAGTGGTCTTACGAATGTAGATATCACGAATCCTTTATTATCAAGCATTGTTGGTAATTATGCCAGTGCAGGTTATGCCCGTGATGTTGTCTTTGCAAACGATAATATCTATGTAGCCCACGGTCATGGTGGTGTCTTGAAAGTGGATGTTATGCATCCCTCTTCAGCAAGTATCACAGACACTTATGAAACAGATGGTTTTGCATCCGGTGTTACAGCATCAGGTAATTATGTCTATGTAGCTGCCGGTGAAAGCGGCCTTATAGTGCTGGATGCTTCAGGTTCAACGCTTAGTGAGTTAGACACAGCGACTTTCGGAGACTTTGCATATGATGTTGCCGTCTCAGGCGATTATGCTTATGTAGCCGCTAACGCCAGTGGTCTTTTAATATATGACATCAGTACGAAGACTGCCATAAGTCCGGAAGGTACTTATGACACAAACGGAACTGCAGAAGATATCGTAGTCTCAGATAATTATGCCTATGTTGCAGATGGTGACAATGGTCTTGTGGTCGTGGATATCAGTAATGAAGCCTTGCCGACTCTTGCAGGCCATTATGATACCACAGGCTATGCACAAGGTATCGCCCTTTCAGGCAACTATGCATATGTGGCCGATGAAAGCACTGGTCTTGTGGTCCTGAACGTCAGTGATGTTTCCAGTATAACCGTTGCTGATACTTATGATACTACCGGATCTGCAAGTGCTGTTGCTGTCTCAGGAAATTATGCCTATGTGGCAGATGATACCCGTGGAGTCATTGCTCTGAATGTATCCGATGCTTCTTCAGTGACCCTTGTAGATAGTTTCAACACAGTAGGTACCTCCTATGGTGTTGCGGTTTCAGGTAATGACCTCTATGTCGCTGACCATGGTAATGGTCTCGTAATTTTAACGCTGCGTCCAGACAATGTCTATGACAGTGTAGGTGTTTATAATAACGATGGTACTTGGGCTCAGTGGCGCACAACTCTCGAATATGCAGAAATAGTCGGATTCGGCTGGGCAAACACTGAACCTATAGTAGGCGATTGGGACGGAGACGGAGTTGAAGAAGTAGGTGTATACAACCGTGATGGAAACAACTTCGTTATTCAGGGTACATCTGGAGCTGAAATAATTGGTCTTGGCTGGTCTGGTGTAACGCCTGTCGTTGGAGACTGGAATGGTGATGGTGCTGAAGAAGTTGGTGTTTACAACAATGAGGGTACTTGGGCTCTGTGGAACACAACTAATAATAGTGCCGATATCATTGGGTTTGGCTGGGCAAACACTGAGCCAGTCGTAGGTGACTGGGATGGAGACAACGTTACTGAGCTTGGTGTATACAACACCGATGGAAATAACTTCGTCATTCAGGGTACATCCGGGCCTGAAGTCATCGGTCTTGGCTGGTCAGGTGTAACGCCTGTAGTCGGAGACTGGAATGGCGATGGCTCTGAAGAAGTAGGTGTATACAACAATGATGGTACCTGGGTTCTGTCGGGCGTTGGTGAAATAGGATTCGGCTGGGCAAACACTGAACCTATTGTAGGCGACTGGGACGGAGACAACACTACCGATCTTGGTGTGTACAACACTGCAGGAAACAATTTCGTGATCCAGACTGACTCAGGACATGAGATCATAGGTCTTGGCTGGACAGGTGTGACCCCTGTTGCAGGCACCTGGACATGATCTCCTTTTTTTTAAAAGGAGTTAGCAATAGCCAGAATATTCGAAAACTATGGTGTGCTTTTGTACGGATGTAGAAGTTTATGGTGGGAAATAAACTTCTACCCAATCTTTTTTAAAAATCTGTTCAATGAAGATCAGCCTTAAGTTTGTTTTTGGCCACGATCAAATGAGCTAAACAATTCTAAATATTTTCTTTCAATTGTGTCCCATGAATAATTCTTTTCCACATATCTTTTTCCATTTTCACCCATCTTAACTTTTATCTGATCATTTGAGCAGAAATATCTGAAGCATTCTCTGAATTCCTCATAGTTCTGATACCACAGACCTGCATTGCTTCTCAGGCAATGTCCTTTTAACACGTCACATTCACCATTGACCAATACTGCTGTTCCACAGCCCATTGCTTCCAGGGTTACCAGAGATAAGCTTTCATAAGGTGAAGGCATTATCAAAAATTGCGCATCTCTCAGCAAAGAATATTTTTCATCTTCGGAGATGAAACCAAGATATTTTATTTTCTCGTGCTTTGGTATCTCTATTGCATCCAGGCCTGCAAGTACAAGGGTGGGAATGTCCGGAAACTCCTTCAGTAATCTCTGATAGTATTCGAATAATTGATAACAACCTTTTGATCCTTCGATCCTGCCAATATATAGCACATAATCCATACGTTCCAGCATTTCAGTATGCTGTATACTATCTGGAACCTCTATCCCACACCCTATAATGTCAGATACTTTTTCTTTTCCGATACCCACTTTTCTTTCAACCAGCTTTTTCTCTTCAGGTGTGCAATATATAATCCCATTTGCACTTTCAAATATCTCTTTTGTTGTGCTAAGGTCAAGAGCAGGATCATTTTCAGCAAAGGGAACGATCAGCGATCTGGTTCCAGCCTCCTTTATCCCATAATATGTTGGATAATATCGGAATGTAAAAAAAACAAAGCAATCATAGTTATCCCTGTTATGGGAAATGTACTGCACCAGTCCGGGGCAATTTGGCCCCTGTTCGTTTATCCATGAGATCTCATCGTTTATTGTATGTGCAGAGTAATAAACAGCTTCCTGTATCTTTGTATGTTTATTTGGATTTCTTTTTGCTGCGTTCCTGAACCTATGTATACGAACCCCACTTATTATATCAAGACCTTCAGGATATTCATTTTTCCAGAAATGATACTCTGCTGCACAGGTAGTAAGAATTTCTATCTCATGGTATTGTCTCATTCTCTCGGCTACCAGTCTTGTGAAGTATTCGGCACCTCCGACAATATCTTCTCCATACCTTTGGACAACAAAAGCTATCTTCAAGTTTAAGCTATCTCCTTCAATTTTGCAATTATGGATGCTGCGATCTTGTCCCACGAATATCTGGATTCAACAAGTTTCCTCGCGTTTAGCCTTAACCTATTTCGTAAGGTTTCCGTGTTCATCAGTTCGATTATTTTTTCACGCATCTGATCTTCGGTACATATCAAGGCATGTATCCCATTTTCAATATCCAGACCTCTTGCACCTGTAGGAGTGCTGATGGTGGGGATGCCTGCACTCATATAGTCCAGCATCTTTAAATTCGTTCCCGAGCCGCTGAACATGGGATTTATGGCCAGGTCTGCCAGCTTATAAAGCTCATATTTCTCATCTTCATCGACAACACCGAAAGCCAGAACATTTTTCGGGAAATCTTCATATTCGTGCATATAATAATGTTTTATACTTCCGATAACTAAAAAAACACAGTCCGATAATTTGCTGGTGATCTCATCCAGAATGAACTTTAAAGCCTCCAAATTCGGGGGATGCCAGCTACCAATAAATAGAATAGTGCGGTGATCAGATAGTCCAACTTCTTTTTTCAGCTGCTTCTTTTCTTCCAGGCTTATAAGTTCAATTTTTGATGCATCCACTCCATTAGGAGTTACAAGGATCTTATTTCGGGCAATGCCATATAAGAGCATCAGATGCTCCTTATCTTCATCAGAGGTTGTAAAAACAAGATCCGACCTTTCAGCCGCTTCTTTCTCAATATCGAATACCTTTTGAGAGTAACGGATACCTGCGTAGTCCTTTTTAAGAAGGTATTCTACATTGTGTGATTCATATACGATGATCTTTTCATTCAGATCGACCCAGTTTTTCAGCACAAAAAGGTATGGGTGTGAGAATATAACTATGTCGGCGTCATCAGCCAGCTTTTTTACTTTTTCAATGTAGTTCTCTGATCTTTCAACAAGATCTATCATGAGGACATCATATAGGTTCAAACCAGTCTTTCCTTCTATCTCCCACTGGCACCTTGCGTGTTCGATGCTCTGTGGAATACATATTTGTGTCAGTCCATTCTTCAAGATAAGTTTCTGCTCCTCCTTATCATTTTCAATTATGGAGCAAATGGTCACATCAAATTTCTTTGCAAGTCTGGAATATATATTATATAGCCTTTGCTGGCCTCCCCCTCTTGGCGGATAACAGGAGTAAGTAGCCAATACAAGGACCTTCTTTTTTCTCTGGGATCGGATATCTCTTTCTCCTATCAGTTTAGCTACAAAGTCATTCCATGAGATCTTTTTTACTTTTTCATTTGCAAGAAGTCCCATTTTTCTGGCTTCTTCCACATGTTCAACGAAATAATTTATTTTATCTGCGATATGTTTAGGTTCAGGGTCAACTATAAACCCGGTTTTTGAATCCGACACAAATTCCAGGGGGCCACCACTGTCAAATGCTGTTATAACAGGTTTGGCACTCATCATTGCTTCAATGGTGATGTAACCATAGTCTTCATCCTGAGGAACGAACAGGACGGCAAGAGCATTTGCATATAGGTCTACCAGTTCATTTTCTGTAACGAACCCAAGGAATTCTATCCTTGTATCACCCTGAGCCAGTTCCATGAGCCTGGCCTTTTCGGGTCCCTCACCTGCGATCTTTAACCTGATGTTATGTGGAACGAATTTCATCGCCTCGATCAGCATATCTATACGCTTTGGGCTGTCCAGCCTGCTTGCAGTGAAAAGGTATTCAAAGCCACGACACTCAAAATCCTCTATCTTTGAAGGTGGATATATGACCTTGACCCGTGCAGAAGGCGGGAAGTAATCTTGCCGTTTTTTTACATTCTCCGATATAGAAAAATATTCTCTGATGTTCTCATATGACAATGCCCAACGATCAAGAAAATGGATGATCTTTCTTATGAATGGTCCTGGAAATGTGAATAATTCTTTTGTGTAATTATCCTGTTCGGATCTCAGCTGGAATAGTTTCTGGAACAGGTCTTCTACGTTCTTGTCCTTTCTGATCCGGATCTCAGTGATATCAAGGATCTCTTTAACAAGGCCGGTTCTGAGTTGAGCAGGAACTTCCGGATCATCATTACACAAATGATATGTATCGTACAGTCCCCTTAAAGGATGGACCATATATACTATGTGGTTACGATGTCTGACCATCCATGAAGGATATTTTGTGGAAATGATCATATCAAAATGTGATAGGTCCAATTGATAGAATTTATAATATGATTCAACCAGATCCCAGAAGGTATTCTCTTTAGTTGTCAGTTTTATGAGTTCACATTGGTGTGAAGTATAATTGTTTATGGCATCCTGCATACCACTGAACAGCAGTTCAGCTCCTCCGATAGTGAAAGGTACAGGACTTGGTGCAATGATTGCAATTTTCATATTATACCTCTTACTCATCCTTTTCCGTATTTGCAAAATCCCATTTCTACGCAGGGTCAATTTTCAGGCATGTTGATGTTATCATAGATAAGACATGAGCGTTCAGAATAATATTTATCAAGATGCTTTAGCATTGTCTGTGAATATCCCAGGACTTATTCCTCACCCTTAGCATTTAACCCATCCTTTCAAAGACGATCCTGTAGAAATCTGTCAATTGGTAACGCTTTACTTATATATAGGTTTGGTGAATATTAGTTTTAGTGTGTTGTTCTCTCTAATATCAATTTGCACTCAATAAGAAAAGAATAATGCACCATATCCCGGGTTCAAATGTGGGTTATTTTGATCTTTTTTCATTCGCTGTTCTCTCTGTTCCTTTTCACAAGATGAATGCAATTGTGTATCTGTAACTGCAGATGATGTGTCATGAGCTCACACAGAGGCGATACATCAGGAACCTTTTTGAGTTACAGCATCCTTTTTCCTCCGCATCCGTAAGGAATGCCACAGCCTTTCACAATCCGTACTTCACTTCAAGGCCAAGTATTTCCCTTGCACCCATGGCAATGTCCCTGGCAATTTCAGCACAACCGATAGCAGCACTCCATCTGTCAAGTACATGACTCTGTACTCCAAGGTGCTGTTCTATCTTTTCAACGACATATGGTATCTCAGCTACTGAACCTTCTATAAAGACAATGCCATGTACACCGTAATCCTTCAATAGCACCTGCATGCTGGCTATTTCCATGGCAGCAAAGAGCGCCAGTGTATCAAGCGCCAGTAAAGCCTTTGGTTCTTTCCTGTCTGCAGCATCAATTAACTCTTGCCTGCCAGAATAACCGGCTCTTTTGAGCACACCGGTATTTGTGAATGCCTCATTAGCACTTTTCTGTCCCTTATCAACTTCGCGGATAGCTCTCACATCCAACGGTCCATGGTGCAGGCCGGGTGCAAATATGCAGGCATCTATGGCTCCTATTATCCTTCCCTGTGCTACCCCCAGGGTCACAGTGTTCGAACTGATGTCTGATAGCACAAAATCCTGAGATCCCTTACAAAAGGCGTGGTATGCAATACCTATCTTTTCTGGACTGGTGGAATGAGAAAATATATTCATTCTGGGATCAGTGTTACTACCTTCGTGGATCCCTGGTATCACTACTGCAGGTATGCCGGAATTAAGTATGGCATCAAATACCTTTGACCCACCTCCTGTTTTCTGACCGGCGCCTTCTATGCTCTGGACACCTCTGTGTTGCACAGTGTGGATATCTTCTATAGCAGTGATACCATCACCCATAGAATAGGTGACTGCTATAAGCCCTATATCTTCTCTGCCAATCCCGAAACTTTTTTCAAGGGCACTTATGATCTGTTCCCCTGACATGGCCGCTGCATCCGTGCGTAGTATTTCCAGATTCACAGGTTCGTGTGTTCCTTCGAACAACGCAGTGAATCTCATTGCTGTCGTGCCATGGTCCACTCCGACATAGATCATTTTACCCTTACTCCAATCAATTTGAATGTTCCTCTATCATCTGGTTCAGTTCATTCATTATGCGCTCTCCACTTTGCACATCTCCCACAGTCGTGATTATCCTCAGTTCCTGGGAAGAAGTACCGTGTGAGATCAGAAGCCTCAGGTTGCCTCTGTCATCCGGTCGCAGTACTTTGCCAATGATAAGACCACCAGGATTGTTCTTTCCTCTCACAGTGATCACTGAAGGAACTATCTTCTTAACTTCTGTATGAAGGCTGATGAGCCGCACAAGTTTTTTTCCGTGCCTGCCCCCAATTATTGTCGTATGGGAGCCCCCGATCTTATTGTGGGGTTGTGCGACCGTAGAACACTGCCTGATGTCCTCTTTCATCTCATGGGAATTCTAATACGTCCTATAAATTCGTAGTGGTTTGTCTTCCAAATAGCGAGATCAGGAAGTCTAAAAAAGAAATAGGATAGAGGTCAAATACCTTCTATATCCCGCATATCTATCAACTTAATGCTATTTCTTTCCAGAGCATTAACTGCAGCTTTTATATCGCTGACCCTCAGGATGAGCAGTGCTTTTTCTGTCTTTGTGACAAAAGCATAGGCATAATCTATATTGATGTTCTCCTTGCCCAGCACATCAGCTATCTTAGCAAGCCCGCCGGGAACATCTTCCATCTCTACTCCAAGCACATTAGTTTCCGAGACCGTGAAACCACTATCATGCAATACCTCATGTGCAAGGTCGGGATCGTCCACAACCATCCTTATGATCCCAAAGTCACCAGCTTCAGCTATGGTGAAAGCCCGGATGTTCACTCCTGCATCCCTGAACTTATCTGCGATGTTTGCAAGCCTTCCAGGCTTATTCTCTGAAAACAGTGATATCTGTTTTATTATCTTGTTTTCCATAGGACCACCATCTGTTCAATTATTTAATGCGGTATCAGTTGTTATAATTTCCTGTTGTCGATGACCTTCTTGGATTTTCCCATAGACCTCGGGAGACTTCCATGATCCACAAGTTCGACCTTCACGGCAAGGTTCAATACTTTATGCAAAGCCGAAGCCACTTTCCCTTCAAGCTTTATTATATCGTTCACCTTGTCGCTAAAGGCAGCGTCGGTCATTTCTATCTGCACGGTCATCACATCAAGCTCGTTAACTCTGTCAACGATGATCTGGAAGTGTTCTCCTACTTCTGGAATGTTCATGAGCACGGACTCTATCTGTCCTGGGAAAACATTGATACCTCTTATGATAAGCATATCGTCCACACGGCCAAGTATCCGCATGATACGAGGATGTGTCCTTCCACATCTGCATGGTTCCTTGTTGAGCACCGTATTGTCACCGATGCGATATCTTATAAGCGGCAAGGCTTCCTTGGCAAGTGTGGTGATCACGAGCTCTCCCCTTTCCCCGTCAGGTAAAGATTCCCCTGTCTTAGGGTCAACTACTTCTATCAGGAACTGGTCTGCCCATATATGGATACCATCCTGATATGTACACTCAGTGAAAAGAGGGCCACTTAATTCCGACGTCCCAAATACGTCATAAGCTTTGATACCCGTGATCTCTTCGATCCTTGAACGCATTTGTTGCGACCACGGTTCGGCTCCGAATATACCGATCTTAAGTTTAGTGTCATCCTTCAGGCTTATTCCCATGCTCTTTGCCACTTCTGTCATGAAGAGGAAATAGGATGGCGTACATGCCATAGTCGTAGTACCCAGGTCTTTCATAAGCTCTATCTGCTTTTCTGTGTTACCGGAACTTGTGGGCAATACCGTAGAGCCCACTTCTTCAGCACCATAATGCAGGCCGAGCCCTCCGGTGAACAGGCCGTAACCATAGCTTACCTGAATAATATCTCCCCTTCCGACACCTATTGAAGTCATGGCTCTTGCAAGTGATGTTGCCCACTCGTGAATGTCATTCTTTGTATATCCGACAACAGTGGGTTTTCCTGTTGTACCTGAAGATACGTGGAAACGGGCAAGCTGTTCATTGGGTACACAGAACATCCCGGTGGGATAAGTGTCCCTCAGGTCTTTTTTATATGTAAATGGCAATTTAGTGACATCTGCAAGGGTTTTGATGTCATCGGGTCTTATTCCTGCTTCGTCGAACCTCTTTCTGTAAAAGTCAGAATGCTCGTAAACGTATCTCACTATACTTTTCAGTTTCTCTTCCTGTAATTTGTTTAGCTCCCCAAGGGGCATTCTTTCGATAAGAGGATTCCAGTATTCTATCATATATTCGCCTCTGTTCATGGAATATGGATATCAGAAGGATTCGCAGATTGATGGATTGGGTTTATTTTCCAATATCATTCTGACACGCTCCTTACATTCGTTCAGTACTTCGTTCATATCTGCCACTACATCTATTCCGGCTGCTCCTGCATGCCCCCCGCCTGTGCCTTCATACCTGAAACTTATCTCTTCCATGATCTTTCCCAGATTAACCCCGGCATTAACAGCTTCCCTTTTGGCACGGCCGCTCACCCGGATCGTGTCATCCCTTTCAGTACCAATGAAAGCTACATCTGCACCGATGTTCAGGAACATAGAGGATGCTGCACCACCAAAGGAGTTAACATGTGAACAAACCACCAGCCAATCATCTATTCTCTCTATTGTGGCTCTGGAGGCACACTTAAGCATTGCTATCCTCATGGATATATCCTGAGGGGTTGCAGCCATCATTTCCAGCACATCTGCGTATTCCACTCCACTGGTAATGACTATTTCCGCAACGTTACGGAAAGTTTCGGCTGTTGCATGCTTAAAATGCCCGGTGTCTGTTACTATACCCGTAAGCAGACCAAGTGCCGTGCGCCGCATGATCGGTGCATCCATACATTTGAGTATATCAAACACTATCTCAGCTGTGGATGTAGCGTTACGGTGCAGGTAAAATTCAGCATTCTCTGTAAGGGCCGTTGTGGAATGATGGTCTATCACGCAAGACGTCCCACGCTAGATATCATTGAGCTGGGAACTGGTGGAAGTATCTACAACCAGAGTGATAACGTATTCAGAGGGATCAGGTTTATCAATAACATCTATTCCCAGCTTATCGATAAGTAGTGCAGCCATCTTATTACAGCCATCTACAAGCCCGACTGTTCCACCAAGTGCTTCGGCAAGTGCAAAGGCGCTGCTAACTGCATCCGGATCGGCGTTCCGGTGACATAGATATAATATCTTATTGAAGTCCAGAAGGCGGTTATAGAACTCTATTTCATCAACCTGCATCGAAACCTCTACTCATCACTTAATAAAGTAATATGAGCATTAAAGCAGAGAGAGAGGGAGGGGAAAGGACAGAGCACTTATTGTGCCTGCTGGCCCATTGACTGCTGTATTTGTTCCTGCAGTTGAGTAAAGCGTTTTGAAATGCGTTCTTCCTGTCTTGAGATAGATTGGACCCTTAAAGATAATGTTTCTATTTTCTCTTTAAGCTTGGAAATAGTTTCCTGCTTTTCAGATTTTATCTGGAGGTCACCTACCGCCCTGTATATTACCGCATCATCTGGAAGTTTTTCAAGTTCCTCAAGAGCAAGTTCAGATTCTTTCTGCAGCGTTTCCATCTGGGATTTCTGAATGGCAAGTGATTGCGCTTGCTGTTGAACCTGCTGCAACTGAGCGATCTGGTTCTGTACTTGAGGGGGTATTTGCGTACTCATGTGGTTTCACCTGAATCTGAATTAACCTTAAATGATTTTAATGTTTCTCTAATTGGACTGCAGTTCCATGCTGGTATGCCCAAGTACTTCATATGCTACCTGTATCAGGCGTAACCAGGTGTTCATTGTGGAACGCAGAGAGACCAGGTCTGATGCGATCACTTTCAATATAAGTCTATCTTCCAGCACTTGCAGAGATATTTCTGATCGCTCAGTGACCGTTGTTCCTATCTCGGGTATCAGGGACCTATAAATGAGAAGTGCTCTGTCAGTTTCAAAGACCGATTCTGCAGTTGCTTCCAATGGATCACCTACCGGATACTTCTAATGTTCAACCTGAAAAGTTCCTGGCCTTCATACATAAAATCGAGTTGATCATTCGATATGTTGAGAACCAGGGGAGAAGCAGGCTCATCAACTAATTCTATTGCAAGTATCTTCGCCAGGATAGGTGCAATATCGGCATGCCCGGTTGCTACAGGCGGTGTTTTAGGAGATACCTTTTTCTGAAGCTTCTTTACAGCAGTTACACTTATCCGAATAGAAATAAGTTCCCTGCCATCCGGCGTATAGAATATCAAGCTTCCGGGATTTCCGTGGTATTCTCCGACTATCAATAATGGCCCAGGAGTATCTTCTATCAGGGAAAGCACTTCTTTCATTCCCATCTTGCCACGGTTGATACTCTCACAATGAAAAAAAGAAGCAAGGTCTTTGCAAAGAGCCCTGGTATTTATTGAAGGTTTACGAGAAGAAGTAATTAACATACTTCTACTCGGCCTTTATTCTTTTGATAGAGGTAGGCCTTTCTTTGACAAGTATGCGATGTCCGCAATAGTCGCAGCGTATACCGAGAGCCCTATAATTTATCTCTACCACTTTTTTGCAGCGTGTGCACTTGTATCCCATAGTTGTTATCACTCACTCCAGGATCTCTGTCGCCTTCTTTACAGAACGGGCAACTGTAAGGCCTACAGGTGTCTGAGGCAGGAATGTGCCGCCGGCAAAAGTATAGCCACATTTTTTACACTGCCAGATGCCTGTTCCTATTCTCCTTACGGTCGGACGCGCACATTTTGCACAGGTGTGGGGCATATGCATCTTTTCTTCAAGATCAGCAACCAGTTTGCGATCTTTCCTACCATATCTCACACCAAATCTCCCTGCAGATCTGGTCACACGTCCTTTCCTTGAATATTTCTTTGCCATGAGCATTCTCCTTGATCTTCAGTATACTGAAATTAACTTTTTATATAAATGACCATTTGCCCTCAGATGTTCAGCAGGTATTTTTCTCTGATCTCTTCAGCTTTAGCACATGCCATGTCCACTGCTTTCAACAATTGTTCCTGTGTCAGCATGCCTTCTCCTGTTTTCTGCATCGCAGAGATCGCACCGTTCTGGTTGGATGATATGGTCAATTTTGAATCTGCTACAGTTTCCTCTGCAAGTCCCGGATCTACCATCAATTCCCCGCCAATGTCCACCAGTGTAACACCTATAGGCATATCTCTGATCGGCATCATCATGTCCTCTCCCTTGCCTTCTCTTTCAGCAGGGACCTTTGAGGTCATGAGGGCAGCGATCGCACCAAGACATGATGCGTCCTGAAGATTGCCATCGTCATTCAGTACATGCACATCTATGAATACGATCCAGACTTCTTCTCCTTCCGTAATACATAACTTATTTAAATCAATTGCGCCTGATTCCCGAATCCCCCTGTCGGTGACCCTTGCCATCTCGATCGCACCTTCTTTTGGGGGTCCTGCTTCGAAGTCCGGTGAAGCAAGCGGGTTCATCTCCAGATTTGTGATGATCACACCTTCGTCAGGTGAATCAGAAAATGGGGCTCCTACCTGCAGTTTGACCCCTACCAGTACCTGGGTCTCTCCTATACACACTTTTGCAGAACCTTCTGCCTTATCAATGACATTTGTCTGCACAGTAATTTTTCGATACTCGTCGAATGAGCGTCCATCATCCCTTTTCCCTTTGAGCATCAGGTTGTAGATGTAATCCTTCTTAAGTGAGGCCATTACTTCACTGCTCATATCTTTCACCTACCTTCTCTGCTTCAGGGTCCTCAGGTTCATCTGTTTTTGACTCTTCATCTTCAGTAAGTTCTGTGAAACCCTCTCCTGAAGTTTCATCAGCAGGCTCAGATACATCTGTTTTAACTACGATCACTTCGATGCCTTCTTCATCGTCAAACTCAGATGTTTCAAAATCCTCTTCTATCAGTTCGATCTCGTTCTGGATATCCTCGGCTTTTTCTTCAGCAACTTCTACCAGGCTTTCTACGACCTCTTCATGAGATGCGAACTTCTTTTTCAAGGCTTCCTTTTGGATCTCGAGGATCTGTCTGCAGCCTTCTGTTGCCATTTCCAGTGCTTTTTTGAATTCTTCCTTTGTAAGATCTCCATCCATCTGCAGAAGGGATATCTCTCCGTCCTGGGTCATGGCAATGGGAAGGTCTGCGTTCCCATAATTGTCCTCATCCTTGTTCAAATCCAGCACCAGCTGTCCATCAACTTTACCTACAGCACATGCCGATATGAGCCCCTTCATCGGAATACCGGCGTCAGCAAGAGCGATGGATGCAGCGTTAATTGCTGCTGTCCTGGTGCCTGCATCAGCCTGCAATACCTCTGCAAAAACATCTATTACTGCACTGGGATAATATTTTGTCATTATGATAGGGGCAAAAGCATCCCTGCTAACTTTTGAGATCTCAATGCTTCTTCGGCTTGGTCCGGGTCTTGCCCTGTCCTCAACTGAAAAAGCTGCCATATTATACCTGTATCTCACTATGGCCTCATCAGGTTTCTGCATCCTGCGGGGATGCAGTTCCCTAGGACCATATACTGCTGCCAGTATCTTGTTCTTACCCCACTCTAAATAACATGAACCGTCAGCCCTTGATAAGACACCTATCTCGATGGTCATGGGCCTGATCTCATCAACTGCCCGTCCATCCAGGCGCAGGCCATTCTCATCAATGAACTTCTCAGGTTTATTAGCCATAATACATTCTCCAATATATACTAAATCTATTTTCTGATCATGTGCAGAACATACAGTAAACTTTCAGTTTTCCTCTGTATCCAGTAGCTGATCTACCTTTCTGCTGGTTTCGTCAACTTTCTCCTGGTCTTCACTGTATTCCTCATCTGCAGAATTTATATCTTCCACAACCTCTTCCTGCCCGATATCAGTGTCTCCAGTTTCTTCATACACAGTTGTATCTTCGGTTTCCTCTTCTACCTGAAGGAACCGGCTGATCTTGTCTGTCAGGCCGGAAGTATGGGATTCACGGATGATCATATCAATAGCTTCTGAAAGCTTATCCATATTCTCGTCTTTACCATTTATCCATATCCTTCCGTTCTGCCCCACGAATATCTCGCAGTCTGTTTCCTTCTTTAACATGGAGACCATGGAACCGTTATGCCCTATGACGCGGGGAACTTTTGTGGAAGGCACTTCAAGCAGTCTGCCCCCTTTGATCTTTCTTAATCCCTTCTCTCGGAGGGTGAGTTCTATCTTCATGGAGGCATCAACATCTTTTATTCTGAGGATAGCACAATCTCCTATGTTAAATATCTCCCTCATCATGGATGATTCCACCCGTCGGGGGTACTCTGATACATGCAACAGGCCATCATAAGGAGAGCCAATATCAAAGATCCAGTTTGAAGAGGTTGTCTCAAAAACAGTACCTATGACAAAATCCTTTCTGGAAGGAATGTACTTCCCAGAAAATGGAATAACAGATATCTTATTCTTTATGTTAGCTACTCCATAAAGGAGGGAATATACTTTTCCCTCCTTTACATAGGTTCCGGAGCCCGAATCATTCGTATTATCAGAAAGAAGTTGACCCGGAACTACAATTTCTCTATCCATTATCTAGCCTCTTATAAAAGTTTAGTTTCAGCATCACCCTTTGTAAGGTGGTTCACAAGACCATAAAAATCGTTCTGCATTCCAGCCGGCATTTTAACAACACCTACCCATGAACCATCTTGCTGCCATTGTTCCTTGACCAAGGTCCCAAACCTGGCGATCTCCCCATATGATTTTGGAGCATATACCGCTGGTACTTTGACTGCTATTTGTACTTCTTCAAAGCGTATAGGTATGATCGGGCGGATAGCCTTCATCACGATCATCACTTGTTCATCTACGGGTTTGAATGGGTCAATATGGACTTTTGCCTCTTCCATGGCCTTCTCTATTCTTGAAGGAGGGTGAGGAGCTTTGGTTTGCGGATTTATTGCATTCTGTGCGATCGTACTGATTATACGCTTTGTCTTCTCGTCAAGGATATGCTTTCTCTGCTCTTTGGTTAACTGAAGTTCTCCATGTAAAATGATCTCCTTTGCAATGATCAGGGCATCCAGTGTGCCAAAGATATTCTGAAGATCGGATTCGGATGCATGTTCCCCCTGTCCAGCATCAGAAAAAATGGATTCGACTGCAATGATCTCTTCGACATTTACTTCATCCCCTTTTTTCAGTGCCAGTGCTCCCTCAGGCTCAACAAAGACCTCATAGTGATTTTTGCCTTTCTTAAGTCTTGCAATAACGCATTCATCAAGAGATACCATTTTATATCCCCCACATTCATACACGAAGTATTTTTATATAACTTTATGTCATTTGAGTCTTTCACTCACCGGCAGCCCCATTGTCGGAAACGGAACCGGCATCCTCTTTTACTTCCTTCTTCTGTTCTTCGAGGACCTTCGACACATATTGCTGGACTTCTTCTTCTGCAAGCTTGCGGAATGTACGGTCCTGTAGTGTAACTACTCCCACTTCCAGTGTTGCAGCATCGATCTTTCCTTCGGTGGACTTGTATAAGGCGGTCATGCCAAGCAGAATTGCTTCATCAATGCTCAGATCCCCGCGGTACTCCGCTTCGAAAACTTCCATGAAAGTGTTCCTGCCTGCACCGATGGCTGTGGCCTTATATTCCAGCAAGGCACCACTGGGGTCACTTTCAAATAGTCTTGGTCTGGTGTCATCCACTCCTGCTATTAAGAGCGCGGTACCATAAGGCCTGACCCCTCCAAACTGAGTGTAGTTCTGTTTGTGATCGCAGATCTTCTTTGCAAGCACTTCAACACCTATGTTCTCATCGTAGGATACTTTGTTGATCTGTGCTTCAACTCTGGCTCTGTCGACCAGTGAACGGGCATCGGCCACCAGCCCGGAAGTAGCAACACCTATGTGGCTGTCTATCTGGAAGATCTTCTCTATGGATTCAGCTTCAATTAGTCTGCTGGTAATTCTTTTATCCACAAGAAGTACAACGCCTTCCTTTGCCTTGATGCCTGCGGCAGTTGTTCCTCTCTTCACGGCTTCCCTAGCATATTCCACCTGAAAGAGCCTTCCATCCGGACTGAATACTGTGATGGCACGATCATAACCCATCTGTGGCGTCATTTGCATATCTAATCATCTCCTATATTAACAAACTATCTATTCTTCGGCTCTGTTCTATGAACATTGTTATTACTTATATATTAATGTGCTCGGGTTCTGATATTGCTGCACACTTATATACTTTTGTGTTGCACCCTTCACAGTTCCCGATATACCCTGTACATGCACTATTGCACGCTGTCCACCAATAGTGGTTATTGTGGCAAGTGCTGCACGGGATCTTTCTTCCATCCCGTGGGAACAGCGCAGTATACCTTTCTGGTTTCCAAAATCAAGCAATCTCACTCCACATTCACTGGCACCTATATCACCATACAGTGACCCTATGGCAGAGAAAATCTCACGTAAAAGTTCTTCTCTGGATACTTCGCGTTCCGTAATTATCTCTATTGCAAGATAACGTTTTCTTTGTCTTAAGCTGGAAGGAAGTGTTTTCAACAGAATTCCTCCTGTTTTTCAGAAGGGACCTGTTCCTCTATGAGTTCCACACCATCCATAATAAAGCCATGAGTCTTTCTTTTTGTTCTAAGGATAGCAGCAGGTATAGCGGTCATGGCATTTATTGCTTCTTCCTTTGTCATTCCGAACAAACTTGCCAATGCAATGAGCTCTCTTGGTCCTCGTATATCATAGATGGACCGTGCACCACTGGTCAGTACCATGTGCACATCGAACTTCCTTGCAAGCATCAGGCGCTGCTCAAGTTCTGAGATCGCATGCAATCTTTTCCCGCCTCTGTATCTTATCAGGGACCCAACATCAAACTCAATGGCAATGCCTCTGTCAGCAGCAGATCTTGCGACCACGTGGTCCAAGCCGCCGTCCTTGATACCAAAAGGCAAAGATAATATGTTCACATTTGCGGCTTCAACTGCTGAACGGTTCAGTTTGTCCGTTCCTCCCTCTACCATCACAAAATCGACTTTTTTAGCGTAGTGGCTGATCTGGGAGTGGAGTTTAGAAGGATTCTCTTCATGTATCTCCACTCCATGTACAAGATCAAAAAAAGAATTACGGGGGCCAGTATATGGTGCCAGTAATCTGCTATTTGTTACTTGTGCTATTCCTGCACCATTAAAGCCAAAATGTGTTGCAAGTGAGAGGAATCTTTCCATTGCCTGGTCATCTTCAGGAAGGTAACGGATGCAAAGATCATAATACCTTTCAACCAAACAACTCCTCCACTATCTTCCCTGCCATTTCCCTGTTCTTTGGATATGTTTCTATCTTCACTTTAGCAGTTATAGCATCAGAGGATGAAACAATTTTCACACGGCCCATGTAAGCTTCTTGTTTATCGAACCTCAGGTGGAATACCTGGTCATCATCAAGCCTGTCGGGCATTTCATTTCGAAGGATCTCAATATCTTCCAATGTCATATTATTGTGGACGAACTCTGAGAAGGCCATTGTATCATGCTTACGGGTAAGCTGTATACTGAAAATCGTTATTGGATTTCCATAGTGTCCTTCAGCTTCAGTAGTATCGACTACCTCTGACAATGGATCAGGGTCCTTATTCCTTAAAGAATTCTTTAAAAATAAACCCAGGGCATCCATGACCCTGGATCTTTCTTCCGTCGAGTGCGCTATCACTCGCAAATTTATATGATGGATCACTTGCCCCTGTTCATGTTAGACCTGATACTGGGCCGGTTCTTCTCGGTTCCCGTACCACGTTTACCCATGCCTCTGCCCTTTACACCGGCACTTGTCTTTCCACGGAAAGCACGCCCCTTCTGACTATTGTTGCAGATCCAATTAAGATTATTATCGTTCTTGATCACGGGGTGGCTGGGGTCCACAAGGATCACTTCGTACCACTTGGCTTTGCCATCCTCTCCTACCCAGTAGGAGTTGAGGACTTCCATGTTCGGGTATTTTCTGGACGCACGCTCTTCAGCAATTCTCTGGATACTCTTGCCTGCAGTGGTCTTGTTCTTACCCATGTTGTGGCTGCGCCTTCCGCGGACATATCTTTGATTTCTGCGGCTTCCTCTTCTTACCTTTGCACGCACCACTATTATCCCCTGTTTAGCCTTGTATCCAAGGGACCTTGCACGGTCTATACGGGTAGGCCTTCTGATCTTTACAATGGAACCCTGTTCTCTCCATTCCTGAAGCCTTTCCCACCTAAGATCCTTGACATAAGTTTCATCAGGGTTCTTCCAGGCATCTCTTATATATCCATAAAAAGATTTTGACAATATGTTCACCTTGTTTCATTTTCAGTTTCACGGTTCAACCCATTTTGGGCCACATTCCCACGGGATAGCTCCCGAATGAAACGAAACTACTACGCACATGATATGATTTAAATGTTTTTGCCAAATGCCCTTTTAAATCATACTTCCAATTCTTATGTCATATTTAATTTTCTGGCCGCTGGTCCAGATAAGCTGAGGCATTCTTCAGAGTTTCGGTCATAGTAGATATATTTTGCATTATCTTCTCAATATATGCTATATTCTCTGTTTCAGTTTCCTGTTCGAGAAGTACCTGCATATAATCCTGTATCTCAGTAACCGGACCCATCAGACCCTGGTTGAGCACGCCAGTAAACTTTTCTCTCATTTCATTCAAATTCAGCAACAGATCATCTTTCATCCTGAGTTCAGTGATGTCCTTTCCGGAACATATCAATGCCTCTATATTTCCATCACTGTCATAGATAGGGGACTCGCTCCAGCTAACAATTATTGTCCCTCCGTCCTTTTTAAGGATCTTTCTCTCAAATAAATGTGGAGTTTCGATCTTCTTCGTTATGATATCTCTGAATTTTTCTTTTTCCTTCTCTCTTTCTTCCTGTAAGGCCAGCACATCGAACATATTTTGGCCAATAAGTTCAAACTCATCATAACCGAGGACTTCATTTCCTGTACGGTTAATAAGGTTTATCTTTTGCTCGCGATCCACTACAAGCATTAGCACTCCGGCCACATCGATACACTGATATGCATAATTACGTTCAGCAAGTATCCGGTCCTGAAGATGTTTTATTCGCGTGAGGGATTTTACACGGGTCACAAGTTCGAGCCTATTTACGGGCTTACTTAGGAATTCGTCTGCACCTGACTCAAGGCCTTTGATCTTCTCATCCTTGCCTGAAAGCGCTGTTACCATTATTATAGGTATGAATTGTGTTTCCACCGATGTCTTCAAGACCTTGCAGACCTCATATCCGTTCATATCGGGCATCATTACGTCAAGTATTATTACCGAAGGCTTTTCGGATCTGGCTTTCTCAAGCGCCTCCTTTCCATTATAAGCTCTGATTATTTCATAATCTGTCTTGGGATAAAGTTCCATGAGATCTACGATAGCCGGCTCATCATCAACTACTAATACCCTGTCAAGATCTGATCCTATCATGGTAACCTCTCGTAAATCTGTTATTCAGGGAAGACTGTATAGCTATTTTGGATTTGCTATTATCAAATATTACGTTCCCTTCGGAGTATATATATTTGTGTGTCATTTTTTTAAAGATCTTAATACCGTCTATATCTTTTGACACGCTATTCCCAAACATACTATTGTCCATCCTTCAAACAACTTATTCCCTCATAAAGTACATATATATTTCAATAAGTAAATAAGTATCGTATTACCTAAAAGTTCGGAAGTAGTAAATACCTTTTGCCCGACATATCATGTATCTGTCAAACTGCTACTTTTATAAAAAATGGGGTTGGTGAGATTTGAACTCACGATCGACGGGTCTCTCCGAACAAATGCTTCTCAGCATCCTGAGCACATATCAGTGCTCCAACGGCTCCTCACCGATAAGTCCCGTCGGACATATCTCAGTAGACCCGTTGTTCATCATCTATCCGCTGGAGCCCGTCGCCATGCCGGGCTAGGCCACAACCCCAGATAGGTTTATCCCCTGAATACATCTTATCACTGATATATCTATCGGTAATTGCTCTCGGATTTACTGGGCATTTCCTATACTCTTATCAGGCGTCAATACTCTGTTTATTTGATCAACTGTTTAAAATAATATGAAAAATTGTATGCCTGTATTTCTAAATACTTTTAAATAATATTAATTCGTACTATAAGTGGGTTAGGAAGAGAGAAAGTAAAAGTTGCATTAGAAATCTTATGTTCTAAAAGAACTGCAAAGAACTCTGTCTTCAGAATTGGTTATCTAAATTCACTTGCTCTTTCCTATCTACCACAATTTATGGAGAGAATATTGTGGCACTTGCCAGCAACAAAAACGTATGTTCCATTGAGGACCAACACTTTAAGGGTGGATCTCTGAAAAACAATCTGAGTACGAAAGTCAAAATATGCAATTTTTGCCGAACACCTATGAAAAAGCAGGTGATCGGCTCAAATGTTGTTTACTATTGTAAGGAATGTGGATCTACCCGATCCACATAAATCTCCTTTTTTATTTCTGTATCCTACTTTACCCTCTCAATATCGCCATACTCTGAGAGTTTTTCACAGAGCATTTCTATCTCAGCTCTCAGCTTTTCGGCAGGGATACCAAGCATCTGTGCAAGGTATATGGCTCCACCTGCACCTACTCCTTCTTTTACGAACCCTGCCTCGTATTGTTTCAGTCCCTGCAGACGCGAATGGCCAAAATCGGGATCTGTGGCATATGCTTTTGCATTCAGCTTGTCTGCGATCGCAGCAAAGTGAGCGGAAGTGTCATTCATCACATAGCAAGTTGTTACAATGGTAATGTTATCAGCCCTATATCCAAGATGTTTGATCACGGCAAACACTGCTGCCATCTGAGTGCCACCTGCAAGGATCACTGGTATATCTTCAAGCCCTGTGGCTATCCCCGCCACTGCTGCCATCATAGGATCACCCACGCATCTGATCGCTTCCATGGGATCGTTACGCAGGTCTCCCGGTTTTATCCCGGAAGACTTCAGTGCATCCTTTACAACCTGTTTCTTAAGCTCAAGAGGGTTTGTGGACGCACTGCTGCTGACATTTCCATCATAGCCAAGGGCTGTTAGGACCGCATTGGCAGTAGTAGTGCCCGCAGGTATGCTCTCCCCTATCATGACAAAGTCATATTTTTCCCTTAGCTCCCTGCCCAGGCTGAAACCACGCTCAAAGATACCCTGGGCATCAGGAACAGCAATTGGTTCACGTATATCTTTTCCAGGTGAACCTCCAATGTCTCTCAGCGGTACTATTTTTGCGGGGAGGATCTTCAATCCTGCATTAACGAGCATGTGTGGCACGCCGGTCATATCCAGGGCCACCCGGGTAATAAGCGCAGGCGTAGGCGTGTCATAAGGCGGTGTCATGGGCAGAATTGGTATGTCCACCACCATGCCGGTTTCAAGGACCTCGGCATCTCCAGGCGGTGTATAGTCAGTAAGTTTTGCTGTCTTACCGGCAGCTGAGAGGCCCTCTATGTAGGCCGTTTCAGTATTTGCCAACACGCACAGGAACAATGGTCTTTCAGGCATCTTCATATTTTCCGGTGATGGTCCTTCCATGATATACCCTCTTTTTCAGTAAAAAGTAAGTTGCAGGAATCAATATTTCCTTGCTACATAAACTTTTACACTTGCATCTTTGCCACATACGGGGCAATGTCCTTTGTGTCCTTCTTCCTGGTCGGTGGGTATGCCCAGAATGCCTGCGCCAATCTCCTCTTCTATCTGCAGGCCACATGTCTTATCACCGCACCAGGGAAGGAGTGCGATACCTTCAGGTAATTTCTCTTTGACATCTGCAAGGGTAGAGCAAACAAATATGCGTGCCTGCACATCTGTGACTGCTTTCTCAAAAAGGGCGGACTGAATGACCTTTAGTGTCTCTTCTGTTTCATGGCTTATGTTTTCCAGAGGTGCCTGTCTTTTTTCTCCAGTATCCCTACGCACAAGCACAGCAACACCATTCTTGAGATCACGGGGGCCTATTTCAAGTCTCAGGGGCACACCTTTCATCTCCCATCTATAATATTTAGCTCCAGGGCGATCGTCACTTAGATCTATTTTTACACGGATCCCTGCATCCTGCAAAAGTTGCTGTACTTTCTCGCATGCATGGATCACATCAGATGAATCCTTGAACACTATAGGTATGATCACCACCTGTATGGGAGCCACTTCAGGGGGTAATACAAGTCCCTTGTCATCACCGTGTATGGATATCAGTGCAGCTATCGATCGCTCTGAAACGCCATAACATGTCTGGTGTGCATATACCTGTTCTCCTGCCGGGTTCTCATACTTTATGTCGAAGGTTCTGGCAAAGTTGTCACCAAGATGATGAGCTGTACCTACCTGTAAGGTCTTGCCGTCAGGCATCAATGCATCGACTGCTATGGTATAATCGGCTCCCGGAAATTTATCCCAGTCCGGGCGTTTAGAAGCAAGCACAGGCACCGCCAGTCTCTTATAGAATTCTGTATAGATCCTTATGGCCTCATCTACCTGTTCAGCAGCTTCCTCCCAGGTGGCATGTACGGTGTGGGCCTCTTTGAAAGAAGTGATCTCTCTTAGCCTTATAAGGGGACGGGTGTGTTTTGTTTCATACCTGAAGGTGTTGACCACCTGGTACAATTTCAAAGGCAGATCAGCATGGGAACGCACCCACAATTTATACATTGGATAGATCGCAGTTTCGCTAGTGGGCCGCAGGGCAAGTTTCACATCCAGAGGAGAAGTACCTCCATGGGTGACCCAGTACACCTCATCCTCAAAGCCCTTTATATGTTCAGCCTCTTTCATGAACTCATGTTCAGGGATAAGAAGCGGGAACATTGTTTCCATATGGTCCCTGTCCAATAGTTCCCTGATGATATTGTATACGTTTTTCCTGATATTAAAACCAAATGGGTACCATACGTACAGGCCTTTTACAGGATAGCGCACGTCCATTATTTCAGCTACCTGTAAGAGTTCATTATACCATTCACTAAAATCCTTCTTCGCAGGAAGGGTTGCTTCTTTCTCCTTTTCTGTCATGAGGTCACCTGCTATCTTGATCTTCAGGTATAAACAGATGCATTGCTTATAGGCATTTCCTTCTTAGGACCATATCAGGCTGTTGAGGACCTGTAAAAAAGTCAAGGTTTATTTCTCAGGATCTTCTTTCAGGCACAGGAACCAGTCCCCGCATGCTGTGCCATCTTTCCTCTTCAGGAGCCTTTCTTTTGCCTTATCCCATGACACAGGGTTTGGAAGGATCACATCTTCCCCGGGATGCCAGTTCTCAGGAGTTTGTACATTATGTTTGTCAGAAACCTGCATCGCTACTAGCAGGCGCTTGATCTCTTCCATGTTCCTGCCGTTGGTGAACGGGTAATATAACATTGCCCTGATCCTAGCCTTTGGGTCGATGATAAATACTGCCCTTACGGTCTCAGTACTGGATTCCATGAAATGGAAAGAGCCACCTGTAGCCTCAAATTTGTCAAGGACCTCTTCCTGTGTGTAAGATGCGCGGGGATGGATCATGCCATACTTGCGTGCTATTTCCATGTTCAGATCTTCAATAATGGGAAAATCGATATCTATCCCTTTAAAACCTTTATAATCTACCTTTTCTTTGATAGCTGCAAGCCATGATATATGAGAGTAGAGGCTATCCACCGAAAGACCAATAAGTTCAGTATTAAGTTGCCTGAACCCCTCCTGCATTGTTGCACATTTGATGAATTCGGTAGTGCATACAGGAGTAAAGTCTGCCGGATGACTGAACAGGATGACCCATTTACCCTTATAGTCTTCGGGGAAGTTGATTCTTCCTTTTGTCGTCCTTGCCTGAAAGCCAGGAGCAATATCTCCTATGAGAGGCATTGTAGGTCTCTCAGTCCTTTCGCCTTCCATGTTGATCTCCCTAATTTTAATTGCAGTGATGGAACCGATAGATAATCAATTTCCTATCGTGTGTTCATCACATGCGTCCATTTCTATCTCAGCACTCTCTGCATCGAAAACTATCATGCCCGTTTTCAGCATACGTACCTGTTCAGGAGTAAGCTTGGAAGATACAGCTTTTTCGGATATTATGGCACTGTTGCCCAAAGGATCCTCTATGATTACGGTAAGTTTCCTTTTGCCATCTACAGCCTCGTGTATCATTTCCTGTAACAGAAGGCCGCGTTCATATTTTTCCGGCTCATCTGATACCCATTTTGTTGCGCTTATCACAACTCCCAGTATCCTGTCAAGCACACCTTCGATATTTGTTATGTATGATTCGGAGATAGAACCAGGCTCTACAACTATTCCAAGCTCAGGAACCTTTATCGTTCCTGAAGTAGAGCGCACGACCTTAGCATAAAGGTCTTCAGATCCCTCAATGACAAGTTCGTATCGGACAGGTTCTTTCTGGGACAGGATCATTGTGTCAGTGAAACGAAAACTACAGTCGCAGCACGCCGTAATGTACATGACATCCCCAAAATATGGGATCTCATCTCTCTCCCAATTCATTATGATCTCTTTGTGGCAGAGAGGACAATGCGTACGGGTAACGAATGCTGCCTGTGGACTATCAATGGTCAATATCTTCCACCAACTATCTTCGAACGATCTATCTTGATCCCTGTAGGGGTTACCAGCACCTGGTCTTCTTTAAGCCCGGCTATATCCCCATGGACATCTATGACAACATCTTTCAGGTCCTTGAGAGCCCTGTCCAGCATAAGTTTATCGTTCTTGATAGTGGATATATCGATCATCAGGATATTGCCCTCATACACTTCCTTCTTGAGCAATGTCAGATCATTCAGGTTTGTAAGTTCTGCCACTCTCACATATGTTTCTGCAGGCTCTTCTCCTGTTACTTCTTCATATTTGCTCAGATCAAGCTCAGTGAACTCATCTTCGCCGGTAGACGATCTTTTAGTTGCTCCAAAAAATTTATCCATTAACTTTGCCATAACATGCACCCTTTATCAAATTAAAGTATTCATTTCATTATCGGACTAATCCAGTTAACAATATCTCCTACTGCTTTAGCACCTTCATTATTTATAAGAACACCCATATATTTTAATGATTATGCCCGTAAACTCACAATTCGATATTCCATATCTCATCACCCACATGATGCAAGGACTTCACAGCTTTCCCCGAATCTGAAACCATGGCCTTTCCGGGAACAAGTGCTTTGCCAATGGCAAGAGGCTTGCCATATTTCTCTTCTTTCACGATCACAGGATCACCTTCAAGGATGTTCTCATCTGCACGGACAATGCCAGGACTCATAATGTCTGCGCCGTTCACTACAAAGCGCACGGCACCAGAATCCACTACTACCACGTTCTTCTCTATTCCGAGTTCCATGACACCTCGCACTGTCGGGAAAAAAATATCGTCAACTGCAAACAAAAGCACTTTCCCGTCTATGAGGACCACAGAATTGTCACCCGCATCAGCATGCTCGAACTTATACGATGCGATATTCTCTACCACTGTGTCACCATATATGGACCTGAGATCATCAAGCAGCTTATTCTTGGCAGATTTCCTGAGTTGTATCCTTCCTCGGATCTTCAATAGACCACCTGGTTACTTTTTCCAGTGATTAGTATCATAGTGCATCAGCACAATTAAAGATTACGAAAAGGGAGCATTTGTTCCCATTTTCATCTGATGATTACAACAGGAATACCCCTTACATCCAGCACATCTACAGCTCTGCCAGCAGAGATCGCTTCTTTTTCGATCTCCACGCTTTCAGGCCCCAGCTCTATAATGCCGCTCTTAGTATGAAGGCTGATCTTCCCATTCTGTTCCATCTCATGAACCAGCTTTTTCGGGTTAGCTTCCGATAAAGCATCTATTACAGCCTTTGCCTGGCCTTTGAATTTGGGGCCGATGACTCCCATGTTAGGCTTGATATTCACTGGCACGTGCTCAAAGTCAGGGTTGCCTGCCATCATTTCTACTGGTGTGTTCGTTGCACCGGTTATGTCAATGACGTCTGTGAGCGCTCCATATATCTCAAGTTTCTTCAGAGGAGCATTAAGGGCAATACCATGTTCGGATTTATATCTCCTTACACTGCTCACGATCTCTTTAACAAGTTCTCCGGCTTTACCGGCCTCTTCGTCCTTCCAGGAGGCATCCGCCTTTGGCCAGGATCGCATATGTACGCTCCCGGTCCCAAGTCTTGAATACATCTCCTCTGCAAAGAAGGGTGCGAACGGAGCAAGCAATTTTGCCAGTACCTCTATTGTTACGTATAGTGCATATTGTGCTGCTTTTCTGTCCGTTGCATTGGTGCCATACAGACGGGACTTGACTAGTTCAATGTAATTATCGGCCACTACGTCCCAGGCAAAACCCCTGATAGCTTTGAAAGCCTCATCGAACTGATAGGCATCCATGTTCGCAGTTGCTGTAGTTATCAGCTCGTGCAACTTATCTAACAGCCATCTGTCAACAATGTGAAGTTCTTCTGCCTCAGGCACGTAGGATGTATCCAGGTCATCGAAGTGGGAAACAGAGAACCTGTAGATGCTCCACATCTTGGAAAAAAAGCGTGATGCAGCTACTACATCTTTCCAGCGGAACATCACATCTGAACCAGGAGCGCCTCCTATGGCTGCCCACTGTCTGAAAGAATCTGCACTGTATTCTTCAATTACCTTTTCAGGAGAGATTATATTGCCCAGGGATTTGCTCATCTTGTGGCCATCCTCACCCAGGACCATGCCATTCACAAGTATGGAATCCCAGGGGCGCTTGCCTGCAAGTGCCATAGATCGGAGGATCGTATAGAAGGCCCATGTCCTGATGATATCATGCCCCTGTGGTCTCAATTGGGCAGGTAACCTGCTTTTATGTTCAGTGAGCCAGCCGGTCACATGCTGGACTGTTATGGAAGAATCCATCCATGTGTCAAGGACATCTTCCTCTGGCTCGAAATCAGTGCTGCCACATTTGCTGCATGGCTCTTTAGGAGAATCCCGGGTTGGGTCAATGGGCATCCATTCTTCCTTTGCCACCATTACCTCCCCACATTCTTTACAATACCATACGGGTATAGGAGTTGCAAATATGCGTTGCCTGGAGATACACCAGTCCCACTCCATGGTACCCAGCCAGTTCTCAAGCCTGACCTTCATGTGCTCAGGTGTCCAGTTGATCTCATCGGCAGCTTTTTTGACATCATTGGTATCTATCTTAACGAACCACTGCTTTTCAGACAGGATCTCGATGGGTGTGTCACATCTCCAGCACATTCCCACATTCTGTTCGAGTTCCTTTTGCTCATATAGATAACCTTCTGCTTTCAGATCTGCTATGACGGCTTCCTTACATTCAGGGATAGTCATGTCCGCATACTTGCCTGCTATCTTTGTCATACGGCCGTTCTTATCAATGGCCTTGCGCAGGGGAAGTTTATGTTCCACCCACCAGCGTACATCCTGCTTGTCACCGAAGGTACAGATCATCACGACACCCGTACCAAACGCAGGATCAACGACACCATCGCCTATTACGGGGACCTCATGCCCGAAAAGTGGTACTTTTACCTTGCTTCCTATATGTGTGCTGTAGCGTGTATCTTCAGGGTTGATCGCAACAGCCACACATGCTGCCAGCAGTTCAGGCCGGGTGGTGGCTATCTTCAGTTTATCGAAATTAAGGAAATTAAGCTGCGTGCTCCTGCCTTCATATTCCACTTCAGCAAAGGCGATGGCAGTTTCACATCTCGGGCACCAGTTAACAGGATGCTCGGACTGGTAGATCCTGCCCATGTCATACATCCTGCGGAAAGAGCGCTGGGTCTTGGAGTAATATGCAGGTTCCATAGTGATGAACTCATTACTCCAGTCCACGGAGAAACCCAAGTTCATCATTGTATTGCGCATTTTTGTAATGTTGCTGGTCGTCAGTTCACGGCACATTCTCCTGAACTCTTCCCTGGGCACCTGGTTCTTTGTGATCTTGTGTATGTCTTCCACCTTTACTTCGGTGGGAAGTCCATGGCAGTCCCATCCCTGTGGGAACATCACATTGTATCCGCACATACGCTTGTAACGGGCAACAAAATCGATGTAACACCAGTTCAGAGCGTTCCCTATATGGAAATTACCGGTAGGGTAAGGTGGAGGTGTGTCGATGATGAACTGTGGTCTATTATGATCTTCCCAGTCGAAATGGTACATGGACATGTCCCATGCTTCCTTCCACTTTGGCTCGACCTCATGAGGGATATATTCCTTTGGAACCGTCATTGCAACTCTCCGATAAATATGATGTAGTGATTGTGTAGTATCCGTAACAGTGGTTTTTTCATTATTTAAATATATCTGGTTGATGCAGCGTGCGAATAATATACTTTATTCCTGATGTCAGGATCGAGAATACCGTAAATCCTTTATATTAACCTGTTCAATTCCATCGGGGGTTGCCATTGCGCTGTATCGGAGGAGACTATATGGGCAAGAAAATAGCTATCTTTGCTTTCAATGGTGAGCCTATGTGCTTTGCTCACGCACTGATGAATGCGATAGACATGAAAGAAAGGGGACATGACGTAAAACTGATCATCGAAGGTTCTGCTACCAAAAACATATCTGATCTTATAGATCCTACAAAGCCATTTTCCAGCCTTTACATGAAAGTAAAGAAGGCAGGGGTCATGGATTGTGTTTGCAGGGCGTGTGCCCAGAAGATGGATAGCCTTGAAAGCGCCAAAGAACAGGGTCTTCATCTGTGCGATGAAATGTTCGGGCATCCGAGCATGGCCAGGTATGTAGAGGAAGGATATGAGATCATCGTAGTTTGAACTGATCGGATCTTTCATACTTAACAAGGCCTTTTCTGTACGTGTGTTCACGCCACCGGCAGACAAGGGCAGAACAGAATAAAGACCAACGGTATTAAACGAGGTGAAATAATGCAATTTGGAGAAGTACTGAAAGGAAAAGAAGTAGAGGGTAAAGAGAAACATGTCCCGGTCATTGAGGTCATAAGGGGTCATGGATCAACAGGTGCTGATTTTGTAAGGGTCGTTGTGGGAAAGGAAGTGCCTCATCCCAATACAGTGGAACATCATATTGAATGGGTGGAGCTTTACGGTATCACAAAGGATGGGAAGACCATTGACTTTGGAAGGATGAACTTCGAGCCTGTGCACACACAGCCAATAGCCAGTTTCCACGTTAACAACATTGACAATTTCAAGGCCTTCTGTGCTCTTGAATACTGCAATATCCATGGTGTCTGGCAGAACTGCATCGAAGTCTAACTTGATCTTCTGTTTTTATGACCTTTTCGGAGGTCATACTCTTTATATACCTGTCCACACTAACTGTAAAAGAAAAATAAGCAGACAGGTGAGGCATTTGTTTGCAATGTTCTTAAAAACGTTGTTCGTATTATTATTGGCTATTATACTGGCAGATATGTTCGTGGAATATATTTTTGCCTGCATGCAAAATTGAATTAAGAGTTATTCCTTTCTGTGGTAGCCTATCTCCTCTTCAGTGAGGTAGCAGGCCGGGTCATCAGCCCATACATTGTTGTATACAGCTTCGGCCCTGACCCTGAAATTTGCATTGCATACTTCCAGCCATTTACACCTTGCACACCTATCCGCATGTTGCCTTATCAGAGGCTTGCGGTCCTTAAGGCCTGCCATCAGCTCATCGGTTGTATCTCTCCATATCTCGCTGAACTTTCTTTCCCTTATATTTCCAAAAGTGTAATGCCTCCAGAACTGGTCAGGGTGTACCGAACCATCCCATGAGACACAACCTATGCCTATACCTGTGGAATTTCCCTGGTTCATCTGCAGCAGAGAATATACTTCTGCAGCTCTTTCTGGATCTTCTTTAAGGAGCTTCAGATAGATGTACGGTCCATCACAGTGATTGTCAACGGTGAGCACTTCTACAGGCAATCCCTTCTCATGTAACTGCCGGGTCCTTTTCATTATCAGGTCAACTACTTCCCGGCTCTCTTCAAGGCTAAGGTCTTCTTCTACCATATCCGAACCCCTGCCTGCATATACCAGATGATAGAAGCATATACGGGGTATGTTCTCTTTTTCGATCAGATCGAATATGGCAGGAATATCCTGCACATTGTGCTTATTGATGGTGAACCTGAGGCCGACCTTGATACCTTCGGCCCTGCAGTTGCGCAGTCCGTCAAGGGCAGCATCAAAAGCACCTTCTGATCCTCTGAACTTATCATTCGTTTCCCTCATGCCATCAAGTGAGATACCCACATATGACAGGCCTATCTCCTTTAATTTCTTTGCCATTTCTTTGTCGATGAGGGTCCCATTCGTAGAGATGACCGCTCTTCTTCCTTTGGACCTGGCGTATGCTGCCAGCTCAGGCAGATCTTTGCGCATGAGGGGTTCCCCTCCGGAGAAGAGGATCACAGGAGAGCCAAAGTCAGCAAGGTCATCGATGAGTGCCTTACCTTCTTCTGTTGTCAGTTCGTTCTTGTAATCAATATCTCTGGAATGTGCATAACAGTGTGCGCATTTGAGGTTGCAGCGTCTGGTCACATTCCAGACGACAACAGGTTTTTTGTCGATAGAGAACTGCAAAAGATGGGACGGGAGTTTTTTAGAATCCCTGCCGTACCTTAAAGCATCTGATGGTTCCACAGTCCCACAATATAGTTTTGAAATACCTATCATGATAATCGTTCCGCTTAATAAATAGGATCAGGTAAACAAATGCAGCCTTAGGGCATTTCTCTGTTCGTCCGAAATTTGCATGAGAAAAAGAAAAAATGGTATAAATAGGTTTTTCAGGAACATGCAGAAAGCATGTCCCTTATCTTTTTCAGTATCTCTTCGAACGTATACTCTTCAGGGATCACGGAAACATTCACATCGTAGCCACGCAATGTTTCTGCTGTAGGCAGGCCAATAGCTGCCACGATAGACCCATTGAGCACCTGCACGATATCATCTCCGGCTTCGAGTTCTTTGGCCACGTCAAAGAAATTATGCACCATCATGGAACTGGTAAAGGCAAAAGCTGTGATCCTGCCTTCCAGAGCAGACCTTATCAGGTCCTTTTGCTCCTCGCCATCAGGCCTAAAGAGGCTATACACTTTTGTTTCCAGCACATTTGCGCCACAGCGGGTAAGTCCCTCTGTAAGCACAGTTGAGCCAAAGACGCTGCGGGCCATGTCTACGTTCTTACCCTTGACATCCTTGCAAAGATATTCGATAAGACCCTTTGAACTGTACACTCCTGGCATGCCCATGACCTTGATACCTTTCTCTTCCAGAGCTTTCTTTGTGGTAGGACCTATAGCTATGACATTTGTGCGGTTCAAAGCCTCTACGAACATATCACGCATAACGTACGGTATCTTCTGCAGTGTAAAGTCAAGTCCATTGGCACTGGTGAATATCACGTAGTCGGATTCTTTTTTTGTTATGTGCTCGAAGAAAGGCTTGAATGCAGAATCCTGCATTCCTGCAAGCTCTATCATGGGAACAGCCATGACATCAAATCCCATGGATAGTGCAAGCTTCACGGATTCTTCCTTGTATACAGATGGCCGCATAATGGCCAGAACGGGTTTTTTTTCGTCAGCCATATCCATTAGCTCCTTTCCATGACCTGCTCTCCAAGTTCATCGTGCAATTTGACCACATCACCGATTATAGTTATGGCAGGCGCTTTTACCTTCCTTTCGTTCTTAAGGTCAACAATGTTCTCAAGAGTACCCACCGTTACTCTCTGGTCAGGACGGGTTCCCCTCTCTATCAGTGCTATTGGTGTGGATGGATCTTTGCCGCACCTCATAAGTTCGTTGACATTGCGTTCCAGCATCTTTACACCCATGAGGATCACAATGGTGCCAGGGAATTTTGCAAGTGTTTCCCAGTCCAGCCCGCTTTCCTCCTTGGTGGGGTCTTCATGACCAGTTATAAAAGTGACCATAGAGGCATGATCTCTATGTGTTACGGGAATACCTGCATAAGCAGGTGCGGATATCGCAGATGTTATGCCGGGCACGATCTCAAAACCAATTCCTGCCTTTATCAACTCCTGGGCTTCCTCTCCCCCTCTTCCGAATACATAAGGGTCCCCGCCTTTGAGGCGTACCACCACTTTACCTTCCTTTGCCTTCTCTACTATCAACTCGTTGATCCTGTCCTGGGATAGAGTGTGATCGCCTGCATATTTCCCTGCATCTATCTTCTGTGCTTTTTGAGGAATTGAAGAAAGTATCGCTTCGCCCGGAAGCTGGTCGTATATGACCACATCTGCATCATCAATAAGCCTTCGAGCCTTCAGAGTAAGCAGTTCCGGGTCACCGGGGCCCGAACCCACCAGATATACTTTTCCATGGTTATCTGTCATTATCGCAAAACCTATCGTGTTTTCAAAAGATGAAGTGATAAAGTTATTTATAGGCATCGTTGGGATGCCATATAAATGTCTTTTAAAAGACAAACAATCTCATGGACCGGAAACAGTATAAAAGGTGATCAACTTAATGATGGGTCTACTTCTGCTTTCCGAGTATGTAGAATATCATTTCCCTGTTAAGTTTCCCTTCCCTTTCGATCTTATCGGCTATATCGGAATCAGATCTGCCTTCAGCCTTCATTTCCTTTATTTTGTCCATAATTGCAGGTGATATGCTGAAATACTCGTTGATATCTTTCCTGTGTCCCCACACATCTCCTTCCACCAGTTTGATATTCTGCATTTGCAGGAACATCTCTATGGACTTGGAAACTGTTCTCCTGTAAGAGCTTGGTATCTGGATGACCTCTACTTTGGTGCAGGTCTGTACAAGGCTGAATATGTCCTTGTTCGACGGGCGGAAAGCGAGGTGTATCACTTTCTCATTCGGATTCAGCTCATTTATCTCTTCTCTGGAACTTACAACTCTTATTTTCATAGGTGGCCCCCCCGCCAGTTTAATTCCAAAAAGAACTTATTAAACAAATTATGCATTTCACCTATTAAATAATTGTCGATTGAAACTGATACTATATTATTCCGAACGTGAAAAGCGGATACGGATGGCATCGGCATGTGCCTGCAACCCTTCCTTTTCAGCAAGCGATATTACAGTGTCCCTGATCGTTGCAAGTCCTTCCTTACTAATACGCTGGATGCTGGAAACTTTCAAAAAATGCATTATATTGAGGCCAGAGTACATTCTGGCATAGCCGGCAGTGGGTAATACGTGATTCGTACCGGATGCATAATCACCGACAGGAACGGGAGCGTAGTTGCCCACAAAGATGGAACCTGCGTGCTCTATCTTCTCTAGTACCATATCATCGTTCTTCGTCATTATCTCCAGATGTTCAGGAGCGAAGCTGTTTGAGATATCTATGCACTGTTCAATGGAGTCAGCTATCAGTATGGCTGCATTCTTCAGTGATGAGCTTACTATCTCTCCTCGCACAGTGCTTTGTGCCTGTTTCAGCACTTCTTCTTTAACTCCTGATGCCAGCTTCTCCGAAGTTGTTACCAGGACGGATACAGCATGAGGATCATGCTCCGCCTGCGCTATCATGTCCGCTGCGACCATTGCAGGATGCGCAGACTCATCAGCAATTATCAGCACCTCGCTGGGTCCTGCGGGGAAATCTATCTCTGCCATGTCCCTTATTTGCATCTTGGCTGCCGTCACATACACGTTTCCCGGACCCACTATCTTATCTACCTTCATCACGCTGGCAGTGCCAAAAGCCATGGCAGCAATGGCCTGTACACCTCCCACGCGGTACACATGATCAGCACCTGCTACTTTTGCTGCTGCCAGTGTGAGGGGATTGACCTTTCCATCAGGACCCGGAGGCGTACACATTATAACGTTCCTGACACCTGCGACCTTTGCAGGTACTACTGTCATAAGTGCGGTGGAGGGATATGAAGCCCTGCCGCCGGGCACGTAAGCACCTACGCTATCAAGGGCAGTGATCTTCTGTCCAAGCTCGATCCCCGGAGCCAGCTGCATGAACCACATCTTTTCAGGCATTTGTGCCTCATGGAATTTGCGGATGTTCCCTGCAGCTATTTCAAGGTGCTTTATAAGTTCCTTATCTGTGGTATTGTATGCTTTTTCGATCTCTTCCCGGGACACCTCGATGGCATCGATCTTTGCACCATCAAAACGCTGCGTATATTTCCTCAGAGCCATGTCGCCCTCTATACGTACATCCGCAAGGATCGAGGAAACAGTGTCACTTACATTTGTGAGTTCGCCTCCGCGTTCAATGAGAACCCGTATTTCCTTTTCAGGAAGTTCTGATAATTTACCGTATAGCATCATACATCTCCTTATAAACTATGGTCTAATCCTCAAAATCGTTGAAGGTCCTCTGTAGTCTTTCAATCGGCCTGTACACTTCGTCTGCAGAGCCGCTCCTATTTTGTTCCCCTGCCCGGTGTGAACCCATTATATTGTTCATTATCTTCTCTGCTGTCTTTGGCCCGATCAATTTAGCTATTCTTTCAACACCAGCATTCTTTAATGCTTCCACTGATGTAAGACCGGCATCATACAACTTGCGGGCACGCACCCTGCCCACATCACGAATGCTTACCAGTTCAAGCAATTGAGCATCAGCTCCATATTGGATGCGTTTTTCCAGTTCATAGGCCTTTTCCACTCCCTGGAGGCCCATGGTTTCCGCAAGCCTGGCTGTGGCGTGCATAAGCCATTGTGCCATATCGGCAAAAGCGTGTATATCCCCTTCACCAATGTTGAACTGGACAGTTATCTCATCCATTGGTATCTCATCTATCCATTTGATCATCAACAAGGAAGTTTTCACTTCTCCGAGGAACCATTCATACTCGATGGCCTTAAAAGGGCTTGGCATTCTGGTAAATTCATCTTTATGGATAGTTGCGAATTCATTGATCATAGTATAATCAGAGCTGCGCATGTAAAGCTGCTTCATGTCGGGGGTACTGCATATAAGATGCATCAAAGTAAGGTCAGTGATCTTTTTGGCTTTCCCTAATCCCTCGAGTATGATAGCAGCTGATAGCGGATCAACGTACAGCATGGAAACAAGTTTTCCAAGTTTTGTAGCCCTCAGCCTGTCTTCATCCTGCAGCATACCATGTTCCAGCAGGAATGATATGCTTTGTTCCACCAGTTCCTGCAGATTACGTGCCTCCTGCTGGTGTGCAAAAAAAGTTGCACTCATGAACTCCATGAGTCCCTCTTCACTGGAAGCGAAACCATTGACCACTGTAGAAAGGACATGGGTACGCAATGCATTCTCTGTGCCAAGTTTGGACCAGATGTCTTCTGCTTTTGCATTCACATAATTCTCAAAAAGCGCTTCCATCTCTTCATATGAGCGGGCAATAAGCACTGATTCACCGTAAGGGTCAAGGTGAGGCCGGCCAGCCCTGCCTGCCATTTGTTTATACTCAAGGACAGGTATGGGCTGCATTCCGAAATTGGAATCATATCTCTTGTAGCTACGGATGACAACTCTGCGTGCAGGCAGGTTCAGTCCTGCTGCAAGAGTAGGCGTGCTGCATATAACTTTGATCACGTTCTCCCTGAACCCATCCTCCACAAGTCGTCGATGGGGTGAGTTCAATCCCGCATGATGGAAGGCCACACCATTTCTGACACATTGTGCGAGCACCCTGGAAGCTTCTGTTTCAGATGCGTCTATTACAGCTTCCACTATTCTGTCAAGGGCACTGCGCTCCTGTTTGCTGAGCACTTTCTCAACGTGTCTGGCCAGCTTCTTTGCAAAACCCACACAGTTCTTACGGCTGCTTTCGAATACAAGGCACTGTCCTCCTTCCTCCAATGTTCCCATCACGATATTGACACCATCGTCCGAGGATGTAATCTCAACAGCTTTCTGAGAGCCTTCGAAATTTATTGCATCAGCATAGTATACTCCTTCACGCAGATCGGTGGGTCTCCATTCGCTCAGTACCAGTCCTCCTTTCAACCAATCGGCTATTTCCTGTGCATTGCCCACGGTTGCAGATAATGCGATGATCTGAGCTCGAGGGTTAAGCTTCCTCAATTTAGCAATGGTGACTTCCAGAGTAGGGCCCCTGTTAGCTGAATCCAGCAGGTGTACCTCATCCACCACTATCACAGTGATGTCCTGCATCCAGGATGTCTCATTGCGCAGGAGAGAATCTGTTTTTTCTGAAGTGGCAACTATAATATCATTAGAGCCAAGCCATTCATCCCTTGCCTCAAAATCCCCGGTGGATATGCCGGTTTTGATACCTATCTGTCTGAACTTTAAAAAACGGTCCATCTTTTCAGATGCCAGTGCTCTTAAAGGCACAATGTATAGTGCTTTTCCACCATTTGTGATGGAGCTCAGCATTGCAAGCTCGGCTATGAGGGTCTTCCCGGAGGCCGTGGGAATTGCAGCTACTATGTTCTTTCCTTCAAGGAGGCCTTTTGCGATCGCTTCATCCTGAGGAGGATACAATTGTTCAATTCCGGAGTCCAGGTAAAAGCCAATGACCTTTTCCGGCAGGCTGATTTCTTTGATCTGCATGAGGGACCATGTGAAAGATGGTCTGATGTCTAATAAAAGTTGCTTCTTTGAACTGGCCGGTATATCAAGGGATCAACTTATATTGATCAGTTATCAGTAATTATAAGAAAGCTTCACAATTAACCGGAAACTGGATCTATATGTCTGCTTTAGGGAATATTTCATCTGCATCTTCAATGTTATTATCAGGTTTGTATGAGTTCGTGCCTGCAGACCTTACAGAGATAATTTTTATTATATTGGTCGCTGTCCTTACATTCGTTGCCGCAAAACTGTTAGACAGGCTCATGGATGCAGAATTGCGTACAATGAACAAAAAGATGAACATAGACCAGACGTCCTATAAACTTTTAAGACACATCAGTGTGGCAGTCGTCTATTTGATAGGCTTGGTCATTGTGATCTCCAGTATTCCTTTCCTGGAGAAGGTTTCACTTGCTCTGCTGGCAGGAGCAGGTTTTGCAGGTATCGTTGTGGGTCTTGCAGCTCAGAGCACTCTTGGTAATATTATAGCAGGTATTTCTCTTGCTGTATTCCGGCCATTCAGGGTTGGAGACAGAGTGAATGTAATGAACGAGTACGGCAAGATCACAGATATCACCCTTCGTCATACCGTTCTAAGGACATGGGACAATAGACGCGTGATAATTCCTAACAGCATCATTGGAGATGAGGCTATAATCAACTGGTCCATAGAGGACCCCACAGTTAACTGGCCTGTTGATGTAGGTATAAGTTATGACTCTGATATCGATCTGGCGCGTAAGATCATGATAGAGGAAGCAAGGGGGCATGTCAATGTCATGACCCATGTAGAACTTGTGAAATACGATACAACTATCCAGAAAGATGAAGTCATCCAGGTACTGGTAACCGAACTAGGTGACCATGCTGTGAACATGCGTCTTTTATTCTGGTGTGCTGATCGTAAATTGTGCTACACCACAGGGTGTGAGATCAGGGAATCCATAAAGAAGCGATTCGATGCAGAAGGCGTGGAAATACCATTCCCATATCGCACTATTGTGTACAAGAAAGAGATGGGTCAAAATGCAAGGCTTAATAGTAAAACAAATGAAAACACTTCTTTTCACGCTGTGCAGGACAATTGAGTAATGAAATAGTACCTGAAAAAGGAAATTATCCCTGAAAAGCCAATCTCTAAAAAAATTATGTCCTGCCATTCTGGCAGGCCTTTTCTCTGTTCCGCAGCTTATTCGTTGGTCAGCTTACCGCTGAAATACATGTCATAAGATGCCATGTCGAAGTGTCCATGACCGCTGAGGTTGAACAGTATGGTTTTCTCTTCACCGGTTTCCTTACATTTGAGCGCTTCGTCTATTGCACATTTTATCGCATGGGCTGATTCAGGGGCTGGCGCTATTCCTTCACTGCGTGCAAAGGTTACAGCTGCATCGAAGATCTCTACCTGATGATAGGACCTTGCTTCCATCATGCCATCAGCGACCAGTTTACTGACTATTGGTGAAGCACCGTGATATCTGAGACCGCCAGCGTGAATGGCAGGGGGTATGAACTCAGAGCCGAGCGTGTACATCTTAAGCAGTGGTGTCATTTGTGCCATGTCGCCAAAATCATAGTCGAACCTGCCTTCTGTCAGGCTGGGGCATGCCGATGGTTCTACTGCAATGATCCTAGTATCTGTTTTACCGGCAATGTTGTCTCTGATGTATGGCAGACTTACTCCCGCAAGGTTACTTCCTCCTCCACAGCATCCGATAACGATATCGGGGTAGTCTTCAGTTTTCTCGAACTGTTTCTGTGTTTCAAGACCCACGACAGTCTGATGCAGGCATGTGTGGTTAAGGACACTACCCAGAGCGTATTTGGTGTTGTCGTTAAGGGCTGCCACTTCTATAGCCTCGCTTATGGCTATGCCCAGGCTTCCGCAGGTATCGGGATATTTCTCACGGATCATCCTTCCGAACTGTGTCTCAGGGCTCGGTGAAGGGACAACGTTCGCACCCCAGAGGTTTATCAGGGATTTCCTGTATGGTTTCTGATAGAAGCTGGAGCTTACCATGAACACTTTACACTCTATGTCAAAATAGTTACATGAAAGGGATAATGCACTGCCCCACTGACCTGCACCGGTCTCAGTAGTGATCCTTTCGGTACCTTCCTTCATATTGTAGTACGCCTGGGCAATGGCTGTATTTGGCTTATGGCTGCCTGCAGGGCTCACGCTTTCATTCTTATAATATATCTTCGCCGGCGTGCCAAGCACCTTTTCAAGTCTGTGTGCCCTGTGAAGGGGTGATGGTCTCCAGAGTTTGTATATCTCAAGTATTTCCTGTGGGATATCGATATACCTCTCAGGGCTCATTTCCTGTTTGATCAGCTCTTTTGCGAATATCGGCTCAAGTTCCGATGGCTTGATAGGTTCCCTGGTTGCAGGGTTAAGCGGAGGTGCAAGGGGTTCGGGAAAATCCGCAAGTATATTATACCAGCGAGTTGGCATCTCGTTTTCGTCAAGTAGTATCTTTGTATGTTCCATGGTGATCCTCAGAAAAATGTATTAGTTTGTACAATAATGTACATGTAAATGGTTATATATATCATTTTTGGTTTTACCCCCAGTGTCCTCAAATGTGTCCTTAAATGCATAACTAATCGAAACAGTAAAATATACTGTATAAATACTAACCTCCAGACTAGATCAGTCGAGATATAAACTTCACATGTTTATCTCACTAATACATCAGGTTGATCCGATGACGATACAAAGACCAAGAGGAACAAGGGATTTCCTTCCGCAAGAAATGGCCCGCAGAAGACATCTGGAGAACCGGCTAAGGCAGGTCGTTGGCAGATGGGGTTATCAAGAGGTAGTTACACCCACTTTTGAAAACCTGGAACTTTTTACAATGAAGTCAGGTGAAGGCATCGTAGGTGAACTATATAATTTTACGGATAAAGGAGATCGTGAGATGACACTGCGTCCTGAACTCACGGCACCTGTGATGAGGATGTTCGTAAATGAGATGCAGGCATTGCCACGTCCATTGAAACTGTTCTATTTTGAGAATTGTTTCAGGTATGAAAGGCCTCAGAAAGGCAGGTTCAGAGAGTTCTGGCAGTTCGGTGTGGAACTTATAGGTTCCGAGGGACGGGATGCGGATGCAGAGGTCATAGCCCTGGCAACTGCCATGCTTGAGGTTGCAGGTATCCAAGGTGACCTGCATGTAGGCTATCTGGGGATCATCCGTCATGTATTGAGTTCCCTGGAAGTTGAACAGCAAGGTAAGATCATGCGACTGGTGGACAAGAAAGATGATAAGGGACTGGATGATTATCTGGAGGAGATCAATGCGCCCATAGGCCTGCGCATGAAACTCCTTGGACTTATTTCCCTTACAGGCGGTGAAGCTGTTTCCAAGGCCCGCAACCTGCTCGGTCCAATTCCTGAAATAGATGCTTTCCAGCAGATACTTACCCTTTTAGATGCATATAGTATAGATTACACCATTGATTTCGGAATTGCCAGAGGTCTTGATTACTATACAGGCATGGTCTTTGAGATATATGCCGAGGGCCTGGGTGCACAGAAGCAGGTATGTGGCGGTGGTTCATATAAACTGATCCAGCTTTTTGGCGGAGGGGATGTTCCATCCACCGGTTTTGGGCTGGGCTTTGACAGGATCATGGAAATATATAAGATTGAACCTGTACCGCAAAAGACCGTCGTCATGATCACCACGGAAAGCACACGCATCAATGCTATTCCTGTAGCCTGCAAGCTAAGGGAGTATGTTCCAGTGTATCTGGATATCATGAGCAGGAATTTCAAGGCTCAGCTATCCTATGCTAACAATGTAGGTGCCCGTTATGCACTTATATTAGGTGACAGGGAAGTGGCTCAGGGTCTTTTCACTTTCAAAGATATGGAAAGCGGGGTTCAGGAATCTCTTACTCTGGACGAGATCATTTTAAAGCTGACCGGTGAAAGCAATTGAGAAGGTCCGGTAATTTGCATGTTCTGACAGCTGACACCACAGCTGCTGTTTCCTTACCTATGCGGTTTGTGGTGGCATCCATCCTGCTGTTGGCGACCATGGCCCTGCTGGCCACAGCAACTTCAGGTTTCCTTACTCATATGAAAATGAGCGACCTCGAATCGCAGATGTCCCGGATGGATGCCACAGCTTCAATATTATATGCGGGTGGTCCGGGCAGCAACCTTACAATGGAAATAGATATTCCCAGCGGATGTACTGTGGTCATGGGGGCCATGCCAGGGTCTGAAGCAGCGTGGCCTTATGATGCAAAGAATTACTTTATGGAATATGAAGGAAAGTGCACAGTAAGGGAGTCCAGGGCTGCATATAGCAATGAATTAATGGATGGCGTGTCTTTTTTTGGTTCAGGCACGCACCGGGTATTCATGGAAACCACTGTTAACCCATCGACAGGGATGCTGTTCGTCAGGGTATATGAATTGAAACGAAGGGGACTGCAATAGATCAAAATGAAGCAGATGTCAGGTTTTCTCCAGGATGAACGGGCATGGGTGGATTTCGTTCTTTCAAAAACTGCGCTGATACTTGCAAGTGTGGTGGTCATTGCTGCAATATATCACTTTGCAGTAAGTATGGATGAAGTGAACCATCAAAAGGAACTGGATGTGTTATCCACAGAATTGCTATCTTATATTGATAAGGCTGGAAGCAGTCCGGATGAAGTGAACATCACCTATACCTTCAATAAAGAGCACCTTTCTCATTTTCAGGGTCAACATCTGGAAACTCTGATTTCCGGTGAATATGTTGTCGTTTATGCCAATATCGATGGAAGATCAATAATTTCGGCAAAGACTCCTGCTTTCAGAGTATATCCATATCCACCTTCTGTCCTCTATGATGACCTTAGATCAGAATATGGTTCAAGCGGTACTATAATAGAACCCATAAGGGCAGAACATGCGGATATGATAGGGTATTTAACATCAAGAACAGATGAGATCAGTTTTAATGCCAGTAAACAAGTGTACATCCAAAAAACATTTATATATTTTATCGGTGATGTAAATGTGGAAAAGATAGGATATGTGCTGGTTTATCAATGACGACAGGGCTATACTTGAACCGCAGAACGATATTTTCGCTACGGCATTATTGGTGCTGGGTTTTGTGGTTTTTGCTTGCGTTGTATCAAAAACATATATTGCTCATCAGGATAGTGCTTTCGCACTGGAGAATTATGAGCAGGCTTCTCTGATCGCGCAGAGCATTGCTCATTCCCAGATGCTTCAGGGCAGCAGACAGGATCTCATATCTGCTGAAAAGCTCGATACTCTGAACGGTCCGCAAGCTGATCTCCATACTTTGAGCCTGTTCTTTGACAGTTTCTCTCCGAATGTAAACTTCCAGGTAGATATCTCAACGGAGAACGGTGAACATATCTGGCATATCCATAAACCTGCATCTTCATCTTCTTCCATGGGACAGATAGCCGCCTCTATACCTGTCACATTGGAACTCAATCCAATGCAGCAGGTTCCCGGCACATTGACCGTGAAGCTCCTCAAAGATAGATGGAACTCTTAAAAGGATGGTACAGCAATGCAGCTGAAAAACATAGACACCAGAAAAATGTTATACGACAGCAGAGCTTTTTCCTCGACCATTGATGTCATGTTCTTTCTGTTAATGGTATCTCTGTCAGCAGTAGTGCTGATGCCTGCCATGCTTTCTTCAGGACACAATGCAGCAGTTCAGGATGTAGCAGCATACAAGTTCGATGAACAGTTGCTAAGATCTCTTCTGAACAGCAGGGTGGAGAGTTTTGAATATACGGTGATGCCATCCGCTATTTCTGGCATTGTTTCCGATACTCATGAAAATTCAATGTCCATCTACCAAGTCAGTGATATTTTTGCAAAGGAACATGCAACCAGGACGTTTGCAGACCTGATAGCAGAAGGAATGCTGTTTTCACTTCGTGAAGAAAAGAACGGAACATACCGTTATCTGCACCCGTTCAGTGCCGGATATTCAGAAGCCACAGAAAATGTGCTTGAAGAGCATCTGAACAGAAGAATAGGTGGCAGATACAATTACAGGCTTGAGGCAAACTGGCAGCCGGTTCCTGGGTGCGGACCTTCAGGACAGATGGTCTTGGGTGCTGTTCCTCCTGAAAGGTCCTTCAGGCAGAGTGCATTGGTATCTGTACCTTATAGTAATAGTGTAAGTTTGTCAGAGATCTCTTCTCCGGCAGATGATCTTAATTTCAGTCGTGCACTCAGCTCTTCTCAAAAAGAGCATCAATTGCGCAATATGTTCGAGCAATGTATGTCTTTGGCAGCTTCAAGTGCTTCGGGGTCTATAGTAGATATGTACTACCCGGAAGAAAACCTTAGGGATATGTGCAATGGACAGGCCAATTCTGTGCTAATGGGTGATCCTTTTATGGGATTACCTTCCTGTGAGGGAAATATCGGAAGGACCATGGCTACTGATATTCTTGGAAATGCTGCAAATGCAACAGCAAATATGTGTTCAGACCCGCCACGTAATGTCACGATGCTAAGAGAAGATTATGTCTTATCGGTTGGGAACCAGCTTAGGCAGGAGCACACAAATGAGATCTATTTATATCTTTCAGATGTGGTGTCTGAGGAAATAAATACAACAGTACAGGTTATGATGCAGACGAATGACAGCATTACTTTGTTTGAGCTCAGGGATAAACAGCTACATTCTATCTTTATGCATGTGCGACCTCAGGCAGCCGAAGTAACTCTTGTGATATGGTAAGGTCCCTATCACAAATTTTATATGCTATGCTGTTTCATTTACCTCGCCTCGCCAAGGACAATTATAGGCTATCTCTCCATAATGTTCACATAGCCTTTATTGAAATAAACGATATCTACTTTATTTAGATCAAATACTTTATTTACGATTATTAGGAGGAATTCAATGGCAAAAATGCATACCCGGAGAAAAGGTCAATCCGGTTCTAAAAGGCCAATGCGCTCTGAAGCTCCCGCATGGTGCACTATGAGCACAGACGAAATTACAAAAATTGTGCTGGAAATGTGGAAGCAGGGCATGAGCACAAGCCTTATTGGCATGGTCCTCAGGGACAAATATGGAATGCCAGATGTAAAGCTTGCTACTGGGAAGAAGATCACTGCTATCCTTAAGGAAAACGATCAGAAACCACCAGTTCCAGAAGACCTGTACAATCTCATTGTAAAAGCAATAGGCCTCAGGAAGCATGTGGTCCACAATCATTCGGACAATCATAACATCCGTTCCCTGCACAATATTGAATCCAAGATCAGAAGACTTGTGAAGTACTACCAGGTCAACAAAGTACTTCCAGCTGACTGGAAATACAAGCCGGAAACGGCAGAAATGCTCATTACAAGATAATTGTGTATGTACTCCGGCAGGTTATGGCCTGTCGGTGTCTTATTTTATTTCTGCTCTTTAAGAGCAAGGCATCTTTATAATTCTGTTTTCAATCTTGTCATATTCCTGGACTCGAATACAGTTCAAATTACTTAGTCCATATTTAAAAATATAAAACCTTTAATATAAAGACAAAGGTAAAATATAAATTGTTATAGTGCCCACTATAAGACATGAAAGCAGTCATCCTTGCAGCGGGAGAAGGCCTTCGGTGCCGTCCCCTTACTCTTACCCGTTCAAAGGTAATGCTGCCTGTTGCTGACAGGCCGATCCTTGAACACGTTATCCGTTCCCTTGAACAAAATGACATCAAGGACATCCTATTGATAGTTGGTTATGAGAAAGAACGCATAATGAACTACTTCAAAGATGGTGTTGATTTCGGGGTAAATATCCAGTATGTTGAGCAAAAGACACAACTTGGTACAGCACATGCTATAGAGCAGGCAAGAAGCGAGCTTGCAGGTGAACATGAATTCCTTGCTCTGAACGGTGATAACTTCATAGAACCGCAAGTCATCAGTGATCTGATCGAATCCAGACGTGGAGATGCAACCATACTTACCGTCAAGACTGAACATGTGAGCGGATATGGAGTTGTCAGGGCAGAAGGGACAAAGGTACTGGAGATCCTGGAAAATCCGGTTTCTGAGGTTAGTCATCTGGTAAATACCGGAATATATTATTTCAGTTCCAGAATATTTGATTTTATTGGACAAACTCCTCTTTCTCCAAAAGGTGAGTATGCGATAACCGATACTCTCCAAAAGATGATCGAGAGCGGAACCGAAGTATCCATGGCCGCTACCAGATCGTGGTGGCTGGATGCAGTGTATGCATGGGACCTTCTGCGGCTTAATTCTGTGACCCTCGGAAAGATGGGAAAGAACGTCCCGTCCACTGCAGTGGAAGATGGAGCCTATATTAAAGGCAATGTATCAATAGGCAGGAATACTATCATCAGATCCGGATGCTATATAGTAGGACCTGTCATGATAGGAGATAATTGTGATATCGGGCCAAATGCCGTTATATTGCCATCTACATCTATCGGGAATAATGTATCAGTGGATGCTTTCACGAATATCCGCAACAGTATAATAATGAACGATGTGCGCATTGGTTCTCATGGTTATGTATCCGATTCTGTCATTGGTAGCAATTGCCATATGGGTCCGTATTTCATCACAGAGACAGGGACCAACCTGAACATTATAATGAACGAAGAGCTTCATCAGGCTGGAAAATTAGGTACTATCATTGGTGATGACACTGATGTGGGTCACAGGGTCCTTGTAAAAGCAGGGATCATGATATCTATCAATTGTCGTATCGGATCAGGTAATATAGTGGATCAGGTGCTGCACAGGGGTACCCTGGTGCTCTGAGGTGATGATGATGTGTGGTATAGTCGGATACGTAGGTACTGAGAATGCTGTAGACGTCATCATTAGTTCCCTTAAGAAACTGGAATACAGGGGCTATGATTCTGCAGGTGTCACCATTCTGAATGGTGATCTGGAAACATACAAGACCGTGGGTAAGATCTCCGAGCTGGAAAAGATCATTCCAGCAGGTTTTACCGGACACATTGGGATAGGCCATACCCGCTGGGCCACCCACGGGAAGCCCGAAACCAGAAATTCCCATCCTCATCTTTCATCAAATATCGCAGTGGTGCATAATGGTATAATTGAGAACTACATGTTTCTGAAGGAAAAACTGATGGAACAAGGTTATGAGTTCGTATCGGACACAGATACTGAGGTCATAGCACATTTGCTGCACCGAACAATGAAGGATAGTGAAAGATGCAGTTTGCTCGATGCCGTAAGACATATAATGACGGAGATCGAGGGATCTTATGCCATTGCAGTATTATGTACGGATGAGCCTGACCATATCGTACTTGCCCGCAAGGACAGCCCTCTGGTCATTGGACTTGGAGATAAAGGTTACTTTGCGGCATCAGACGTACCTGCATTTCTCAGGTACACAAGAAACGCTGTATATGTCAATGATAAAGAACTTGTGTTGATAAGCCCCAAAGGAGTGGAGTTCTATAATAACGATGGTCAACGTATAGAAAAGCAAGTTGACATCATTGAGTGGAATGAAGAAGCTGCAGAAAAAGCAGGTTATGAACATTTCATGCTGAAGGAGATACATGAACAGCCCACTTCTATTCAGGCTACATATGCAGGTAAGATCTCTGAACTGGAAGGAAGGGTCATACTCGATGAGTTGAAGATGGACGAAGACCAGCTGAGGAATTTGCAAAGGGTCACCATAATTGCCTGCGGCACATCATGGAATGCTGGCTGCGTTGGCAAATATCTTTTCGAGAACCTCGCAGGGATACACACTGATATTGAAACGGCATCTGAGTTCAGATATGGGGATCCGATACTGTGCGGCCAGGTATTCACTCTTGCTATAACCCAGTCCGGAGAAACAGCTGATACACTTGCGGCTATAAGGAGTTCCAGGTCCTACGGATGCAAGGCAGCTTCTATAACCAATGTAGTGGGAAGTACCATTACCCGCGAAACCGATAGTGTGCTTTTTACCCGTGCAGGTCCGGAGATCGGGGTCGCTGCCACTAAAACCTTCACAGCTCAACTTATAGTTCTCTATCTTATGGCCATTCACATAGGCACTGTCAGAGGTCGGTTAACTCCTGAAACAGCGCGGGATATATTAGTGGGTATCAAGCAACTGCCGGGCCAGGTGCAAAAGATCCTTAACAATAAGGATGCAATAAAGAAATGTGCTGAACACTATGCAAAGGTACAGGACTATTTCTTTATTGGCAGGCATCTTAACTATCCGATCTCACTGGAGGGTGCCCTGAAACTGAAGGAGATCTCGTACATTCATGCTGAAGGATATGCAGCGGGTGAACTCAAACACGGTCCTCTGGCATTGATCAGCAGTGCAACGCCTGTAGTTGCCATTGCAACAAAAGGGCACACATATGACAAAGTGCTGAGCAATATCAAGGAAGTCAAGGCAAGAAGTGCCGAAGTTATAGCCGTGGCGAACGAGAGCGATACCGAGATCAATAAATATGTTGATCGGGTCCTAAGGATCCCCGATTGTCATGAACTGTTATCCCCGGTGCTTTCGTCAGTAGTGCTTCAACTGCTTGCATATTACACAGCCCTTGCAAGGGATTGCTCCATAGATAAACCCAGGAACCTTGCGAAAAGCGTTACAGTGGAATGATCTTAAGAGGTTTAGTATTATGAAATTATTTGGTTCTTCAGGTATTAGAGGGCTTGCCAATAAAGAAATTACAGTTGATCTTGCCCTCAAAGTGGGATTGGCGCTTGGCAGGTCCCATAAGTCTGCGGTCATTGGAAGGGATCCCAGGGTATCCAGTGAAATGATCGAATGTGCGCTGGTTTCGGGACTTGTTTCAGCTGGTTGTGATGTTGTAAAGATAGGTATTGTAACAACGCCCACACTTGCTTACGCTGCAAGGAAATATGAGTGTGGAGTGATGATCACCGCTTCTCATAATCCTGCTCAGTATGTAGGTATCAAGCTCTGGAATCCTGATGGAATGGCATTCGATTCCGCACAGCAGGAAGAGATAGAACGCATCATAGAACAGCAGGATTTCGTAGCTGTTCCCTGGAACGAGATCGGGGACATTACATCAGACAGTTCAGCTATAAAAGATCATGCTGAACTCATCCTGAGCAATGTCAAACCTGTCAAGATGAGAGTGGTTGTTGATTGCGGCTGTGCTGCAGGCAGTACTATCACTCCTTTCCTGTTGCGGGAAATGGGTTGTGAGGTCATCACCCTTAATGCACAGCTAGATGGTCATTTCCCTGCACGCAATCCGGAACCAACTGAGGAAAACCTGTGGATGCTCAAAAAGGCTGTGAAAGAATTTGGTGCGCGTGTGGGAATTGCTCATGATGGTGATGCTGACCGGATGATGGCAGTTGATGAGAACGGCGAGTTTGTCTCAGGGGATGAAATGCTTGCTGTCTTTGCATTACGCGAATGTAAAGATTCCGGCAAGCTTGTGGTGCCTGTAGATACTTCCATGATGGTGGCCGATTCCTTACCCCTTTCAGAAGTGGTTTATACGCGTGTAGGTGATGTCTATGTGGCTGAAGAGCTCAAGAAGGTAGGCGCAACGTTCGGTGGTGAACCTTCAGGAAGCTGGATCTTCCCAAGAGTATCATATTGTCCAGACGGCATTCTTGCAGCTGCGCTCCTTGTAGAAATGGTACAGGAAACCTCACTTGCAAAAATGCGTGATGTCCTTCCCAAATATCCTACTAAGAGAGGTACTCTTCCCTGCGATAACATGGAAAAGGAAAGAGTTATGCAGGCCATCGCTGTAAAAATGAAGCAGATGGGTAAAGTTACGGATATTGATGGCGTACGTGTGGAAATGAAAGACGGATGGGTGCTTATCAGGCCATCGGGTACGGAACCTAAGATAAGGATAACATCTGAGTCCCGTGAAAATGTGGAAGAGCTCTATGCAATGGCCGAGAAGATAGTAAAGGAGAATCTTTAATGAAAGCAGTGATCCTTGCAGCCGGTGAAGGTACGAGGATGAGGCCGCTGACCGCTGCACGTCCGAAGGTCATGTTGCCTCTGGCCAATAAGCCAATGCTGGAACATGTGGTACAAGCCTGTATACAGGCAGGTATAAGAGATTTTGTAATGGTCACAGGCTACAGGGAAGAGACCATCAAGGACTATTTCGGAGATGGGAACAAGTGGGGAGTACGCATTGACTATGTCACACAGGAAAAACAGCTTGGTACTGCTCATGCAATTGGTTGTGCCAGAAAATATGTGGATGGGAGATTTGTTCAGTTGAACGGTGACATGCTTGTAGACCCCATGCATCTTGAAAAGCTCATAAAGCACAATGAAGCTGCCGTGATCAGTGTGAAGGCAGTTGACAATCCATCGGAGTTCGGTGTGATCGTCACAGAAGGCGACAAGGTCGTCCGTATCATCGAAAAACCTCTTGTCCCCCCTGCTAAAACAGTCAATGCAGGAATTTACCTTTTCAATGATACTATCTTTGAATATATTGACAGGACACAGCCATCTCCACGTAACGAATATGAAATTACGGACTCTATGCAGATGATGGTGAACGAGGGCATACACGTAGGCTTTGAACCTCTTACCCATGTCTGGCTGGATGTGGGCAGGCCCTGGGATATGCTGGATGCCAACAAAGCTCTGCTTGAAAAGATCAAACCCATCTGTGAAGGTACCGTAGAACCCATGGCCACTTTGCACGGCGATGTTGTCATAGGCGAAGGGAGTATGATCCGCAATGGTGCATATATAATCGGTCCTGTGGTCATCGGTAAGAATTGTGACATCGGTCCCAATTGTTTTATCCGTCCCTCAACTTCCATAGGCAATAATGTGCATATAGGTAATGGTGTTGAGGTGAAGAACTGTGTTATCATGGATGGCACCAAGATCGGACACCTTACATACATTGGTGACAGCGTGGTCGGATACGACTGTAATTTCGGTGCAGGCACAAAGGTTGCAAATCTTCGCCATGATGGCAGGAACATCAAGTCCATCATCAAAGGCAAGAGAGTGGATACAGGTCGGAGAAAGCTTGGGGTCATCATGGGGGACGATGTACATACCGGTATCAACACCAGCATTAATGTAGGTGTTGTTATTGAGAACGGTAATGGCACCAAGCCGGGTGAAGTCCTTATGCAGTGATGGTGATGCAGTTGACCACCGAAAGCACAGCCATGGGCAGGCTTAAAGAGCTTGCAGTAAAAGCTGCGGATGTGATCTCTGCACATAAGTATGTGCGCCTTGTATCTCACAATGATGCTGATGGCCTTACCTCTGCGGGCATAATTTGCAGGGCTCTCTTGAGGAAAGGTATACGTTTCCAGACCACCATTGCAAGCAGACTGGCCCAGGACACTATCGATTCCATTAAGAGCAGTGTTTCTGACGGTGATCTTGTAGTATTCTGCGATATGGGAAGCAGCCATGCAGAACTCATCAGTCAGATCGAAAATGATGTGATCGTCATTGATCATCACATGCCTGTGGGTGACTCTCCTGCAAAGGTAGCCGTTAATCCGCATTATACTGGGATCGATGGAGCCATATACCTCTCGGCTTCAGGCACTACCTACCTGGTGGCAAAGGAGATGGACCCTGACAATGTTGATCTTGCCGGGCTGGCAATTGCGGGTGCTGTCGGAGACAAACAGCTCTTTGAAAGTGCTAATCTGCACATACTTGAGGAAGCCACACAGGCAGGTGTGGTTTCTGTCAAAAAGGGCCTTAAGGTGGGGGGTGGTGATATAGCGGATGTGCTTGAATATACACCGGAACCTTATCTGGACATCACAGGTGACAGGAAGAAGATACACGATTTCCTTGATATCCTTGGGGTGAAAGGGACATTAAGTGAGATGCCTCAGGGAGATCTCAAGAAACTGACATCATCTATCGCTCTCAAGCTTGCGAAGCATGCAAGCCCCGAAGCTGTGGATGCGGCCATAGGGGATGTTTATTATCTTGAAAAAGAGCTTGTGAAGAATGTGTATGACTTTGTTGCCATACTCAATACATGTGGCAAACTGGAAAAGGCTGGTCTGGCCCTGTCCATGTGCATGCAGGATGCATCTGGTGTAGAGGACGCACGCCAGCTGACGATCGAGTACCAGAGGTCAATAGTTGCTGGTATAAAGCAGGCAGAAGGCATGTTGCAGCAAGGAAAGAATATCTGGTATCTGGTAGCTAAGGATATGGACAACACAGGCATGATAAGCAGTACCGTGGTAAGGTATATGCATCCTGAGAAACCCTGTATTGCAACCAATGAAGTGGAGGGGATCGTCAAAGTTTCAGGCCGGGGTACTCGGGCTTTGATAGCTAAGGGTCTTGATCTCTCTTATGCCATGAGGGAGGGGGCTCTTGCTGTGGGAGGTCAGGGCGGAGGTCATAACATCGCATCCGGAGCCTCTATTCCGCCGGGCAGGGTGCAGGAGTTCATTGATATAGTGGATGGTATTGTGGGGCAGCAACTGGGTGCGGATGCAGGTGGCAAAAAATGAGGATAAGAACCACTATTACAATGAAAAGTCCACAAGCTTCGCAGATAGCGAGGAAAGTGGCTTTATCTCTTGCTCCGGACAATCTTTCCGGTATGAGTACAGAAATCGCTGAAGGAATGGCAACGATCAGTTTTGGTACAGAAAAGATCACAACTCTCATTGCTACTGTGGATGACCTGCTCATGAATGCCAGGATAGCCGAGGAAGTGCTGGAGAAGGTTGGTAAAAGGCCTCAATAGTATTCGTCATCATTTTGATCCATGACCATTCTTATTTAGCCGGAGTTTCCATCTCAACCACTTTTGCCAGAGGAGCATTCTTTTTTACGGATTCTATTCCTTTTAGGCAGCCAGCTTTGCTGGCGTAGACCTGGCCCGTGGCTATGATCTCGCCGTTCCTTGCTCTCAATCTGAAACTGTATTTTCCGGTATTATCGGTAAATACTTCGAACTTTGATATCTCATCACCTCCCCATTATGAAACTATCTATAACCTCAGCTAACCCTTACGCATAGATGCTCGTATTCCTCTTCCGCAGCAAAGATCTCTGAGGTGCCTCCTCCTAAAGCACTTCATACCTCAAAAAAAGGTTATTCCCATCTTATAAAAGAGTTCCTTTCGAACGAGTTCAAATGGATCGGAAAGCTGTGGCGTCTATTGTATTTTCTTCCAGAGATCTCTGTTCCTGTCTATCATCTTTTTTTGCTCTTCCATGAGAGCACGTCTGTAAAGCAGGGCAGCTGGATGGTATAGCTTCATGAGGTGTTTGCCCTCTGGTGTGATCATAGCTTCACCCCAATTCAGTGAAGAAACGCAAAATGCCTGTTCTGCCGTGTTGCCCAGCAGTATGATCACGTCAGGACCCAGTAGCTCTATCTGTGCAAGCAGGAAAGGTCTGCACGTCCTAAGCTCATTCTGTGTTGGTTTTCTGTTATTTGGAGGACGGCATTTGACAGTATTGATTATGGCATATTCGTTTTCTTCAAGGTCCATGTAATCTATAAGCCCATCAAGGACTTTTCCTGCCCTCCCGCAGAAAGGAATGCCAGCTTCATCTTCGCTCTTGCCCGGCGCTTCTCCGATAAAAAGCACCTTTGGTCTTTCAGAACCTCTCATTATCACTTTATTAGTGGCATTTTCATTTAACTGGCACAGTTTACATTTCAGTATGTTTGCCGTTATTCCCTGAAGTCCCTGTTTGACCAGTTCACTGTGTGTTATATCAGCTGTATTACGATCGGTGCTCATTTTTAATTACCATTTTTCAATTACTGTTTGTCCTTAGATCTTCCATGAAATGTATCTGTGAGGTGATGAATGCATTATATGGTACATCTATAGCATATTCTTTTGCACGCTGCACCACAGCACCATTTAAGAACTCTATTTCTGTCCTCTTGCAGGCTGCAAGGTCCTGCAGCATAGAAGAATGATGTGCCCTTGTATTTGGCAACTGATACTCTTTCAGATATTTCAGATATTGAGGGGCATTATCCCAGGGCAACAGGACCTTTTCAGCATCCATGATCCTGAACGCTTCATGTACCATTCCTTCTATTATGCTCCATGCATGTGGATTCTCCAGTTTGCCATAGGGTACACTCATTATGGCTCCAAGGGGGTTCAATGCACAATTGTAAAGTGCTTTGGACCAGAGCGCTCCTTTTATATTATCTGTTGTAGACACAGGAACGCCGGCTTGCTGTAGTACATCTGCAAGCTTTTGCACGTTAGCATCCATGCCCGAAGGGAATCTGCCAAGCTGCATAGGGCCACTTTCCACGGATACATGAACACTGGCATCCCCGGTCCATTCGAACCCTGTAATAATAGTGCCCCCGATAACGTTATCTGTATATTCTGCGATTATCTCTTCGTTCCCGATGCCATTCTGGAGGCTTACTACCTCTTTGCCCTTTATCATATCAGCGAACTGTTCACAAATGGATCTGGTGGCAGTGGACTTGGAACTTATGAATATGTGATCAAAGTCCCTGTTCTTTGGTACGTCTTCACCGCAACTGAAAAAGCTGGTCTCTTCTCCCCAGATGCCTGTCATTCGGAAACCATTGGTCCTTATAATGTCAGCATGTTTTTGTCTGCACACAGCATGCACATCAGAGACCCTGGAAAGACGGGCAGCAAGGGACAGGCCTACGGCACCCGCACCTAATATCAATATATCCATTATATCATCACACTTCAAGGCATAATACGGTTAGATAGAAACGACAGGGTATGCAGTACGGACAGATGTGAAATAAGTTTTTTGCTCATTCCTCTTCCTTGGTCACGGATGGAAAATTAATAAAGGATGTAAACCTTTTTGCCTACTGAAAAGCTTACCTACTATGCCGGCTCTTCATTCACTATTACCGAGGAATAAATAAATGGAATTGCATTTCACATTGAAAGTTGCTCTCCGGACGAGTTCGGACGTCACTCCTGCTCGTGAGATGATAGGGGAGTATTTAGAAGAGGCAAACAGGACCATTCTTGTCAAAGGTGCTTCCGATGGTTATGGAGCACAGGTCGTAGAATGGGCTATTGAAGGCAACAAGATAGACTTGGTTGTCGAATCAGGGCGGTATGTACGTGCCCATGATGCTCTCATGCGCATACGCAAACCTCTGGCAGCAAAACTGGGCAAGGATTTCCGTATTGGTCTGAGGGCCATTGAGGTAGAGTCTTTTATGATCACCATGCCGGCTGAAAAACCCTTAAAACAATTGAAGATACCCTATGTGAAGTCCATAGAATATGAGAATGGTGGAATACAGCTGTCCCTTGATGTGGGTGAATCTGAGATAGAGAACAGAGTACCGGACAGGATACTCACTCTGATGGAGGATAAGATCCAGCAGCAATCATATGGTGGCAAGGCAGAGCACTGGCAAGTACTGTGGCAGAGCGAAAAGAAAGAACATAAGTTCTTCGAGGACCCTACGCAGGCAATGGTAAAAGAGGGCTGGCTCAAGAGGGGCGCAAGCCGGGGTCAGTGGATACATGGGCCACAGTCCACGCAGATGTTCCGGGCCTTTGAGAAAATAGTGCTTGAGGAACTTCTGGGTCCATTAGGTTACAGGGAGATGATCTTTCCCAAGCTGGTGCCCTGGGAAGTGTGGCAGAGGTCAGGTCATGCTAAAGGTGTTTATCCTGAGATCTATTATGTATGTCCCCCCAAGACCAGGGACCCGGATTACTGGGAAGAGGTAAGTGATTATTACAAGGTTACCCATGAGGTCCCCACAGCTCTTATAAAAGAAAAGATCGGTGAACCCATTGGAGGGATGTGCTATGCACAGTGTCCTCCTTTCTGGGTATACCTGCAGGGAGAGACCATACCCACAGATGAGTTCCCGATCAAGGTCTTTGACAGATCAGGTACTTCCCACAGGTATGAGAGCGGTGGTATCCATGGTATGGAACGTGTGGACGAATTCCACAGGATAGAGGTCGTATGGCTCGGAACCAAGGATCAGGCATTGGAGTGTGCTAAGGAACTGCATGAGAGATACATGCACATATTCAATGAGATCCTGGAGCTGGAATGGAGAAAGGCCTGGGTGACTCCCTGGTTTATGGCGCAGGAGGGGCTGACCGGTGTAGCTGCCCAGAGCGAGGCTGGTACTACTGATTACGAAGCTGTTCTTCCATACAGGGGAGAGAACGGGGAATGGCTGGAGTTCCAGAACGTGAGCGTCAATGGGACCAAATATCCTTCTGGCTTTAATGTCAAGTGCCAGTCCGGCGAGGAACTGTGGTCAGGTTGCTCAGGTGTTGGTCTGGAGAGGTGGGCTTCTGCCTTCTTTGCTCAGAAAGGTCTTGATCCGGCTAACTGGCCAGAAGGATTCTCAAGGCGTGTAGGGCAAATACAAAAGGGTATTCGCTTCCTGTAAATGATGTTCATCGGTCAGGCTGCTGACCGATCTCTTTATATAGGGACATGTATAGTATAGAAAGCCATTAATCAGGATCTATTCTATGTTAGCGTTCTCAGGAACGGATGCACAGTGAACAGATACATTATTCATATCATCTATCATAAGAATTTACATTGATCGGAGGAATTACTTGGCAAGAAAAGTACAGAAAAAATTAGACAAATGGAAGTCAAAATCCTGGTATAACATTGAAACACCTGAGTTCATAGGCAGGAATAATATCGGCACCACTCTGGCAGAAGAACCTGCACAGCTCATTGGCCGTATTGTGGAAGCTACTGTCGGGGACTTAACTAACGATTTCTCAAAGCATAACACTAAGCTCAAGTTCAGGATCAACGATGTCAATGGGGATGTTGCTCAAACCCGCTTCATCGGACACGAAATAACTACTGATTATCTGCGTTCCATTGTCAAGAGGCAGACCTCCAGGATAGACACTAACCTTAAGGTCACTACCAAGGATGGCTATACGGTCAGGGTGAAACCCATTTGTTTCACTGTGAAGAGGGCAAGGACCAGCCAGATCGAGGGCATCCGCGAAGTAATGGACAGTACTGTGAAGGAAAGAGCAAAAGATCTTAACTTCGAGCAGTTTGTGGAAGAAGCTATTATGGGCAAGCTCTCTGCTACGATATACAGGAACGCAAAGAACATTTATCCGCTCAGAAGGGTAGAGATCAGGAAAACAGAGGTCGAAGGCATACCAGCCGCATGACCTTTTTCCAACACTTTTCCTTTTGCTATTTTTAAAGAATTAAGTTATTCTGCATCCCTGGCAGAAGTATTGTATTCTTTTCGGATAAGTTCCATCATCTCTTTGTTGGCATCTATTACAAAGGCGCCTATGTAGCCACAATGCTTGCAGTGGTATAGCCCTTCTACACCGCCGGCTTCATAATATAGTTCAGGGCTACCGCAGATAGGACATACTTCAATAAGTTCTTCTTCCGGCTGTGTATCATCTGTGAACGCCTCGATCTCTGCTTCTTCGTCTTTCATCTTATCTCCTCTCTTTATATCCTCAACATCTGCCATTCTCACTTATTAAAGTCGGTCAGTGTTGTATATTTACATTTCCTTTATATTGGTCTGCAATCCCTGAGTTTTCCGGATAAGGATAAAATAGTGTTTGATCCTCCAGGTAAGCTATGCGAAATCCTAATATCCAGGGAATCATGCTTTTTCGTAATTCCTGCAATGTAAGGACACCTTTGCGATACGCTTCCATGCAGTCGAGCAGGTACTGCTTTTTGTCAGATCCCATCTTATGGGAAAAATATCCGAACGCATGCATGAATGCATTGGCAACATTGCCCCTTGAAGGTGGTACTAAGGTGATTTCCTTTACAGTTCTCGTGTAAGCTCTTACAATTTCAGCAAAAGGCCGTTGTTTGTGGTCGGCCAGTATCCTGCCCAGAACCTTTGATCTCCTCTGATCATATGCCATGAGCAGCAGTTTATTGCGGCTCTGGAAATCCATGAGTTCCTGTATTGAATTAAGGTGCAGCCTCAGATCGGCATACATGAAGATCCTTGTAAGAAAATGTTCTCTGATCTCCGGGTCCATGAGAGCGACTTCATCTGCATAGGGCAGGTTTGTAAAGCGATCCAGTAATCCTTTTGCCAGAAATCCGGTGCCATGTTTGTGTAATGGCTCCTGAGCATCAGCAGTAGGAAATACTTTTGTTGTTCTTAGTCCACACGAAGGTGATTTTGATTTGAGAATGAATCCATCGACATCCGATAAATTTTCCAGGAAACTGCTGACAAAAAGCTGCATTTTTTCCGTAATGTCCTGACCTGTGGACGGCTGAATCAGCCTTAAATTTTCTCCATTGACAAGCCTTATCGGATCACGAGGTGTCCCCAAGCCTATATCGCCTTCGGGACATACTGTTATGAATTCCACAAAAGGCCGAAAATTTTCTATTATGTCAGAGGTAACCATTTTTCCGTTATATCTGCAGCGTTCAAATCCCAAGCATTTGCTTATGACCACAATGGGGCGGGAAAATGTATGAATAGCCGGACCTCCTTTTTAAGGCATGAGGGTTAGGCAGTATTTATAGGTGGTGTTGAAAGCTGTTCCAAAATTAAAACATATTTTCAATTATTGTTTCTCATCTGTTGAGAGGAACATTTAACTTGAATCAGGTGTTGAAAGAACACCTTATGAAGAATATTTTTGCTGACAGGATGCAGGCCACACGTAAGTCCTTCATCAGGGAGATCCTGAAAGTTACCCAGCAGCCTGAAGTAATATCTTTCGCTGGTGGTCTTCCAAATCCTGGCCTTTTCCCCGTGGAAGAAATTATGTCCGCTGCCAGCAAGGTTCTGTCAGAAGAAGGCAGGAGTGTTCTTCAATATAGTACGACTGAAGGTTATTTGCCTCTAAGGGAATTCATTGCACAGAGGTATCTCAAAAAGAGCGGATTAAATATAGATCCTGATGAGATACTGATCACTAACGGTTCACAGCAAAGCCTTGACCTCATAGGTAAGGTCTTTCTGAACAAAGGTGACAGGGTGGTTATGGAAAAGCCCGGATATCTTGGGGCTATCCAGGCGTTCTCTATCTTTGAAGCGGAATTTGAGGCCGTTCCTCTTCTTGAGGATGGGATAGATGCCGGTTCACTTGACAGAATATTGGATGGAAATAGCGCAAAGCTCTTCTATACAGTTTCCACTTTCCAGAACCCATCAGGAATAACCTACTCCGCACAAAAGAGAAAAGATGTTGCTGCAATCCTCAAAAAGCATAATGTAATATGCGTCGAGGATAATGCATATGGGGAGTTAAGGTTTGCAGGAGAGGACCTGCCGACCATAAGGAACTATTCGGATTATACTATCCTTATGGGGTCTTTCTCAAAGATCATTGCTCCGGGACTTAGAATGGGGTGGATATGTGCAAGAAAGGAAATAATGGAGAAACTGATTGTAGCGAAACAGGCTGCTGATCTTCATTCTAATTATCTCTCACAGAGGATCATCCACCAGTACTTATTGGATAATGACCTCGATGGTCATATTGCAAAAATAAAGGATGCATACGGAAAGCGTCGGGATCTGATGGTCAGCATGATGGCTGAACACTTCCCGGAAAGTGTCAGGTATACAAAACCTGAAGGCGGAATGTTTTTGTGGGTTACACTTCCTGAAGGTGTTTCATCACTTGAGCTGTTCGAACTTGCAATAGAAGAAAATGTTGCATTTGTTCCTGGTGATCCTTTCTACACTGATGATAACAGTGGCAGTAACACTTTAAGATTGAATTTTTCCAATTCAGATAATGAGCAGATAGAGGAAGGAATAAAACGGCTGGCCGTGTGCCTGGAAAGGCTCATGGGGAATGTCCGAAGAGCAAATGCTCAGCATGGCCCCTGAGAACCTTTTTCTCTTCGGATCGTTTAATTCCCGATGAAAATAATACATATTTTTTCTTTTGAAGAGTTAGGTCTCAGACAATTGTCTTGAACCCCCCTGCCTGTTTTGAGCATATTTTTCTGTGTTCTTCTTCATCTCTTATTAAGCCCTTTATGTCCCGGATGAATTCATTCCTGTTCTTTTCGTCGGGGAACATCGCTTCGATCACTGCAGGGTCAGCATCCAAGATGTCTGTATACGCATCACGTGCGAGGATCTCATATTTCATAATTTCATGGAATATCCGTGGTGGCACCATTCCATTGAAATTAAATATCTTTGCCGGAAGGCCCAGTGGAGCAGTCACAGGTACTGGAATATCTGCGATCAAAAGCCACTTTCTCAAAATGTTCCAATGCTTATCAGAGTCATGCGAAAGCTTTTCTAAAGCTTCTATGTTCTCTCCCATAAGCTGAATACGTGCTTCCCAGGTCCCAAGCTGTTCCATTTCAGCTTCGATCCAGTACATGCGTCTGAGAAGCGCCTCCAGCACACTCCTGTCTTCGATAGTTGGCATGTTGTATCTCCGTGGTATAAATATTTTTTTATTATTATAATATTAACTGAATGGATATAATGTTTCCTCTCATCTGAGTATTTTCGATCCCATCAAGTATATATAATATTCAGGTATTACTCGGAGAGTACCTACAGAATATGGAGGGCATACCATCACCGCAATTGCTTTGCTAAGTAGTGGATTAGATTCTGTCACATCCCTTGCAATAGCACAGAGGGAGACAGATGTAAGGCTGGCTTTGATATTTGACTACGGTCAAAGGGCCGCTGCAAGGGAGATAGAGTATTCCCGGAAAGTTGCTGAAAAATACGGTCTCGAACACAAGGTCATATCCCTTCCATGGCTTAAAGACATCACTGCCACCAGCCTGGTGAGCAAGGAAATGGATGTTCCTGAAGTATCTATACAGGACATTGCAGAGGAGTCTGATCCGGACATAACCCGGGACTCTGCAAAGAAAGTATGGGTTCCCAACCGTAATGGCGTTATGATAAACATTGCTGCAAGCTATGCAGAGAGCATGGACTGTAAGTATGTCATTGTTGGTTTTAATAATGAAGAAGCTGTGACTTTTCCCGATAATTCCATCGCATACCTCGACAGTCTTGACAAATGTCTTGGTTATTCGACCCTAAATGGTGTGAAGATGATGGCTCCGGTGGCAGGTCTTGACAAGCAGGGCATCATTCTTAAAGCTCTGGAAACAGAAGCACCCCTTGAATGGAGCTGGAGCTGTTATCACGGAGAAGAAGTTCCTTGTGGTGTATGTGAAAGCTGTACCCGCAGAATGCGTGCTTTCATGCAGGCAGGCATAACGGATCCGCTCATGGCAAGACTTGGTATATTAACGATCTAATGGCAGAGGGAACAATATGAGGTGGATAGTGCTTAAAAAACCTATTGATTACGATGGCAGTCAGATATCGTCCCTTTGGGGATACATGACAGCTGATCTGCAGGAAGATTCAATAATTGCTTTCCGCGGCTCATGCGATGTACAGATCCGCCATATGATCGATCTGGAGGACAGGAAGGAAGGAGATTCCATTTACTCCACCGATATGCTACATTTTGTGATCGAGCATTTTGATTCCACGGATCTCAAGCTTATTTATGCCAGACAGCGCCTGTTCACAGCTATGGTGGCTGAAAGCCTATTACGGAGGGGAATAAATACATCAAGGGCTGGGGATGATCTTTTTGTACAGGGCAAGAAGCTAAGTATTTCCATTGCCAGTACCTCTGCCGTGTCCCAGAAGATACACTTTGGCATGAATGTGGAACATGGAGTCTATGGCTGCCTCAGTGATCAAGGGGTTCCTGAAAAAGACCTGTTCCCGCTGAT